>QGUX01000001.1 GCA_003242275.1 Pseudomonadota bacterium
TCTCATGTACCCCACCCTCGAGAGTTTCCCCTCCTTTTTCCTCGTCACCGTCATATTTGTTTAAGAGGCCGCGCGGCGACCACCTCGACGATGCGGCCGTCACTGGCCTGCAGCCGGTCACCGCCGCGCAGCACGGTGCCGCGCGGCAGCGTCAGGCCGATCTCCTCGCCGTCCTCCAGGCGCGCCAGCAGGCGGCTGCGCTGCCGCAGCTCGAACGGCAGCACCAGCCGCGAGTCGGCGCGGCCGGGAACGTGGGAGATGCTGGTGACGGTCAGTCGGGCCATGGATCCTCCTCCTCGCCGCGTCAGAACAGGAAGTAGCGCTGCGCCAGCGGCAGCACGGCGGCCGGCTCGCAGGTCAGCAGTTCGCCATCCGCGCGGACCTCGTAGGTCTGCGGGTCGACCTCGATGCGCGGCAGGTAGTCGTTGTGGACCAGGTCGCGCTTGCCGATGTGGCGCGTGCCGCGCACGGCCGAGAGCGTCTTGGCGAGGCCGAGCCGGCGGCCGATGTCGGCCTGGAGCGCGGCCTGCGACACGAAGGTCAGCGAGGTGGCCGCCAGCGCGCCGCCGAAGCTGCCGAACATGGGCCGGTAATGCACCGGCTGCGGCGTGGGAATGGAGGCATTGGCATCGCCCATGGGCGCGGCCACGATCATGCCGCCCTTGATGATCATCGAGGGCTTGGCGCCGAAGAAGGCCGGCCGCCACAGCACCAGGTCCGCCAGCTTGCCCACCTCGATCGAGCCCACCTCGTGCGCGATGCCATGGGTGATCGCCGGGTTGATGGTGTACTTGGCGATGTAGCGCTTGACCCGGAAGTTGTCGTTGCGTTCGCCGTCGGGTTTCAGCGCGCCGCGCTGCGCCTTCATCTTGTGCGCGGTCTGCCAGGTCCGGGTGATCACCTCGCCGACGCGGCCCATGGCCTGGGAGTCCGAGGAGATCATCGAGAACGCGCCCAGGTCGTGCAGGATGTCCTCGGCGGCGATGGTCTCGCGGCGGATGCGTGATTCGGCGAAGGCCACGTCCTCGGCAATGCCCGGATCCAGGTGATGGCAGACCATGAGCATGTCCAGGTGCTCGTCCACCGTGTTGACGGTGTAGGGCCGCGTGGGGTTGGTGGAGGAGGGCAGCACGTTGGGCTCGCCACAGGCGCGGATGATGTCCGGCGCGTGGCCGCCACCGGCGCCCTCGGTGTGGTAGGTGTGGATGGCGCGGCCCTTGAATGCCGCCAGCGTGTCCTCCAGGAAACCCGATTCGTTCAGCGTGTCGGTGTGGATGGCCACCTGCACGTCATGGCGGTCGGCTACCGCGAGGCAGCAGTCGATGGCGGCGGGCGTGGTGCCCCAGTCCTCGTGCAGCTTCAGGCCCATGGCGCCGGCGCGGATCTGCGCATCGAGGCCCTCGGGCAGGCTGGCATTGCCCTTGCCCAGCAGGCCGAAGTTCATCGGCAGGCCGTCCAGCGCCTGCAGCATGCGCGCCAGGTGCCATTCACCCGGCGTGCAGGTGGTGGCATTGGTGCCCGTGGCCGGGCCGGTGCCGCCGCCGATCATGGTGGTGACGCCGGACATCAGCGCCTCCTCGACCTGCTGCGGGCAGATGAAGTGGATATGCGAGTCGATGCCGCCGGCGGTGAGGATCTGGCCCTCGCCGGCGATGATCTCGGTGCCCGGGCCGATGACGATGTCCACCCCCGGCTGGATGTCCGGATTGCCGGCCTTGCCGATGGCGCCGATGCGGCCGGCGCGCAGGCCCACGTCGGCCTTGACGATGCCCCAGTGGTCGATGATCAGCGCATTGGTGATGACGGTGTCCATCACCTCGGGCCCATGCCGCTGGCTCTGGCCCATGCCGTCGCGGATCACCTTGCCGCCGCCGAACTTCACCTCCTCGCCGTGGATGGTGTGGTCACGCTCGACCTCGACGATGAGGCCGGTGTCGCCCAGGCGCACGCGGTCACCCGTGGTCGGGCCGAACATCTCGGCATAGGCACGCCGGTCCATGCGGGTCATAGCGACCCCATTACGCGGCCCTGGAAGCCGTACACGATGCCTTTGCCCGCCAGCCTCACCAGCGTCACCGTACGCGTCTGGCCGGGTTCGAAGCGCACGGCGGTGCCGGCCGGGATGTCGAGGCGGAAGCCGCGCGCCGCGGCGCGGTCGAATGCCAGCGCCTGGTTGGTCTCGAAGAAGTGGTAGTGCGAGCCCACCTGCACGGGGCGGTCGCCGGTATTGGCGACGGTGAGTTCGATCCGCTCCCGTCCGGCATTGATCTCGATGCTGCCCGGTTCGGGCAGCAGTTCGCCGGGAATGATCTGCGCCATGACGGACCCCTCAGGTGATCGGTGAATGCACGGTGACCAGCTTGGTGCCGTCCGGGAACGTGGCTTCCACCTGCACCTCGGTGATCATCTCGGCCACGCCCTCCATCACGTCCTCGCGCGTCAGCAGCGTGGCGCCATGCGACATCAGCTCGGCCACGGTCCGCCCATCGCGCGCACCCTCGAGGATGGCGGCGCTGATGTAGGCCACCGCCTCGGGATAATTCAGCTTCAGGCCGCGGGCGCGGCGACGCTCGGCCAGCAGCGCGGCGGTGAACAGCAGCAGCTTGTCCTTCTCGCGTGGGGTCAGTTCCACGGCTTCACGTCCTCGACTTGGATGTCAGGTGGCCCAGATGCGCGGCGGCACGGCCTCGCGCTGGAACAGGGCGGGACGCAGGGCGAGCCAGAGGCGCGTGAACAGGGCGCGCAGCGGTTCGGCCTGCAGGGACAGGGCGCGGCAGACGAGCACGTCCTCGACACGGGTCAGCGCGAAGCGCACGTCCGGCATCCGGATGGCGCGCAGCGGGGCAAGGTCCACGTCGGCGGCCGGCGTGGCCACCAGCGTGCCCAGCGCCTGCTGGCCGGCGAGCCCCCAGTGCGCGTGCAGGGCAGGTGAGGCGCCCCTGAGGCGCAGGCGGTCGAACAGCACGGGCCGGCCGTCGCGGTACAGCCGGAAGTCCGCGGCCAGCACGCCTTCGTGGAGGGATTCCCGGTTCGACGGGCGGCCGAGGCAGGTGAGTTCCCAGCCCAGGAAGCGCGCGCCGGCGTCGAGGCGCACCTCGGTGGCCGTGCGGGCGCGGGCGCCGTCGAACAGGATGGTTTCCTGGGGCAGCCACTCCAGCGCCGCGTCGTGCACATGCAGGATCTGGCGCAGGCGTGCCTCGGGATGCGGACCCGCGCGATAGAACCTGGTCGCCGCCGGCGTGGTGAGCACTGCATGCGATCCGGCAAGGCAGGTGAGTTCCAGCGCCAGGTCGTCGCCGCCGACGATGCCGCCCGGCGGATGCACCAGGTACACGTGGCAGGGGGCGCCCTCCGGATGGAAGGGGCGTTGCACCAGCAGCGGCCCGGTGTGCCGGCGCCGGACCAGCGCCGTGCGCGCGCCCACCGGCGCGAACTCCAGCGTGAGTCGCGCCTGCCACGCCCCATGCGCGGCGGCTTCCCGGGCGAGGGGCGCGGGCCGTGCGTTCATACGGTGAGGTGTTCACGAACCACCTCGTCGGTGAGGTCCGAGATCGAGCCGCTGACCACCAGCCGGCCCTTGTCGAGGATGCGCAGGTGCGTGCCGATGCGCCGCGCGAAGGGCAGCTTCTGCTCCACCAGCAGCACGGTCAGGCCCTTCTCGCGGTTCAGCCGCGTGATCACGTCGCCGATCTCGCGCACGATGTTGGGCTGGATGCCCTCGGTGGGCTCGTCCAGGATCAGCACCTGCGGGTCGATCACCAGCGCCCGACCAATGGCGAGCTGCTGCTGCTGGCCGCCGGAGAGGTCGCCGCCGCGGCGCTTTGCCATGCTCCTCAGCACCGGGAAGAGCTCGTAGATTTCATCCGGGATGTCGCGCCGGCCGTCGCGGCGCGCGGCCAGGCCGGTGCGCAGGTTCTCCTCCACGGTGAGCTGCGAGAAGATCTCGCGGCCCTGCGGCACGTAGCCGATGCCGATGCGCGCGCGGCGGGTGGCCGGCTCGCGCGTGAGGTCCACGTCGCCGCAGCGGATGGTGCCGCTGGCCACCGGCGTCAGGCCCATCAGGCAGCGCAGCAGCGTGGTCTTGCCCATGCCGTTGCGTCCCATCAGCACGGTGCAGGAGCCAGGCGGCACGTCGAGGTCCACGTCCCAGAGGATGTGGCTGCCGCCGTAGAACTGGTTGAGACCGCGGATCTCGATCATGACTCGCCCAGGTAGACCTCGATCACGCGCGGGTCGGCCTGCACCTCGTCCATGGTGCCCTCGGCCAGCACGCTGCCCTGGTGCAATACCGTCACCTTGCGGGCGATGCGGCGCACGAACTCCATGTCGTGCTCCACCACGATCACCGAATGCGCGCCGGCCAGCGATACCAGCAGCTCGGCGGTGCGCTCCACTTCCTGCGGTGTCATGCCGGCCACGGGTTCGTCCACCAGCAGCAGGCGCGGGTTCTGCATCAGCAGCATGCCGATCTCCAGCCACTGCTTCTGGCCGTGCGAGAGCACGCCGGCCGGGCGATCGGCCTCGCCGGCGAGCCCGATCAGGCGCAGCACCTCGCTGATGCGGTCGCGCTGCTCGTCGGTGAGCCTGGCCACGAGATTGCGCCACACCGACCGGCTGCCGGCCAGCGCGAGCTCCAGGTTCTCGAAGGCGGTGTGCTTCTCGAACACCGTGGGCTTCTGGAACTTGCGGCCGATGCCGGCTTCGGCGATCTCCGGCTCGGTGAGCGCCAGCAGGTCCAGCGTCTGGCCGAACCAGGCCGAGCCGTGGTCGGGTCGGGTCTTGCCGGTGATGACATCCATCATCGTGGTCTTGCCGGCGCCATTGGGGCCGATGATGCAGCGCAGTTCGCCGGTGGCCACGTACAGCGTGAGCGAGTTCAGTGCCTTGAAGCCGTCGAAGGAGACCGTCAGGTCCTCCAGGTACAGGATCACGCCGTGGGAGGCATCGGGACCCATGTCCACGGGATCCCCCGTGAGCAGCGCGCCGCTGCGCGGCGGCGGGCCGCTGCTGCGCGAACGACCGGTGAGGCGGACCAGCGCCTCGGCCATGCGCATGGCCGGCGTGACCTCGGGAAACATCTGCGCCGGGCGCGGCGGCAGCTTGGCGGAACCAGGGACCTGCATCAGGTGCTGCGCTCCGTGGTGGTGGCGCGGCGGCGGAAGTCCAGCATGCCCGCCACGCCATTGGGCAGGAGCAGCGTGGTCAGCACGAACAGCGCGCCGAGCAGGTACAGCCAGGCCGAGGGCAGGGCGGTGGTGAACCAGGTCTTGGCGTAGTTCACCAGCACGGCCCCGGCCACCGCGCCGTACAGGGTGCCGCGTCCGCCGATGGCCACCCAGATCACCACCTCGATGGAATTGATGGGCGAGAACTCGCTGGGATTGATGATGCCGACCTGCGGCACGTACAGCGCGCCGGCGATGCCGGCCAGCACGGCCGAGAACACGAACACCCACAGCTTGTAGGCCTCGACGCGGTAGCCAATGAAGCGCGTGCGGCTCTCTGCGTCGCGGATGGCACGAACCACGCGGCCGGTGCGGGAGCTGACCATCCAGCGGCACAGCAGGTAGCCGCCGGCCAGGGCGAGGACGCTGGCCACCAGCAGCGCGATGCGCGTGGTGGGTTGCTGCAGGCTGAAGCCGAGGATGTCCTTGAAGTCGGTGAAGCCGTTGTTGCCGCCGAAGCCCATGTCGTTGCGGAAGAACGCCAGCATCAGCGCGAACGTCATGGCCTGGGTGATGATGGACAGGTACACGCCGGTGACGCGGGAGCGGAAGGCGAACCAGCCGAACACGAAGGCCAGCAGGCCCGGCACCAGCATCATCATCAGCGCCGCGAACCAGAACATGTCGAAGCCGTGCCAGAACCACGGCAGCTCGGTCCAGTTCAGGAACACCATGAAGTCGGGCAGGACGGGGTGGCCGTACACGCCCCGGGTGCCGATCTGGCGCATCAGGTACATGCCCATGGCATAGCCGCCCAGGGCGAAGAAGGCGGCATGGCCCAGCGACAGGATGCCGCAGAAGCCCCAGACCAGGTCCACCGACAGCGCCAGCAGCGCGTAGCACAGGTACTTGCCGATCAGCGTGACCACGTAGCTGGAAAGGTGCAGTGGCGAGTCCGCCGGTACCAACAGGTGCAGCACCGGTACCACGACGGCGGTGGCCGCCAGCAGGGCCAGCAGGATCTGGCCGCCGCGGTCGTTGCGCAGCCAGGCCGGCAGGAGGGAGGGGACATTGGCCATCTCAGCCCTCCGCCGCGCGGCCTTTCTGCGGGAACAGTCCCCGCGGCCGCCGCTGGATGAACAGGATCAGCGCCACCAGCACCAGCACCTTGCCGAGCACGGCGCCCGCGAAGGGTTCGAGCAGCTTGTTGACCACACCCAGGGACAAGCCGCTGATCAGCGTGCCCCACAGGTTGCCTACGCCGCCGAACACCACCACCATGAAGGAATCCACGATGTAGCTCTGGCCGAGGTTCGGGCCGACGTTGGTGAGCTGCGAGAGCGCCACGCCGGCCACGCCGGCGATGCCGGCGCCGAGGCCGAAGGTCATCGCGTCCACCCAGTCGGTGCGGATGCCCATGGCGCGCGCCATGGCGCGGTTCTGCGCCACCGCCCGCACGTGCAGGCCGAGCCGCGTGCGCTTCAGGACCAGCAGCAGGGCGATGAATACCAGCGCGGCGAACAGGATGATGTAGATGCGCGACCAGGTGATGGCCAGCACTTCGTTGACCTGCCAGGAGCCGGCCATCCACTCCGGCGTCTGCACCGGGCGGTTGTTGGGGCTGAAGATGTCGCGCACCAGCTGCTGCAGCACCAGGCTGATGCCGAAGGTGGCCAGCAGCGTCTCCAGCGGCCGGCCGTACAGGAAGCGCACCACGCCGCGCTCGATCAGCACGCCCACCAGGCCTGCCACCAGGAACGCGACGGGAATGGCGATGAGCAGCGAGCTGCCAATGGCATTGGGCAGCAGCTGCTGCACCACGTACACGCTGTAGGCGCCCAGCATCATCAGCTCGCCATGCGCCATGTTGATGACCCCCATCACGCCGAAGGTGATGGCCAGGCCAATGCCGGCCAGCACCAGCACCGAGCCCAGCGACAGGCCGAAGAACAGCGTCTCGACGGTGCGGTAGAGCTGGCGTGAACCCTCGATGTCGCGCAGCGCCGTGCGGGCAGCCGCCAGCACGGCCGGATCGGCCTCGGCGGGACGGCCATCCTCACCGGGTTCGACCAGCGAGGAGAGGCGGTTGTACACCTCGGGGTGCAGGCTCCCGTGCAGGGTCTTCACCGCCGCGAGGCGCACGGCGGCATCGGGGCTGCCGGCGTCGACCAGCGCCAGCGCGATTTCCATCTCGCGGCGTACGGTGGCGTCGGTTTCGGTCCCGAGCTGCTGGCGCAGCAGCCCGGCGGAGGGCTCGTCCATGGCCCGCAGCATCTCCTTGACGGCGGCGAGGCGGATGGCGGTGTCGTCGCTGGCCAGGTCGAGCGTTGCGACCAGGCTGCGCAGTGAGCGGCGCAGCTGGTTGTTGAGGGTGATGCGGGAGAATTGCGAGGCCGGGGCGGCATCGAAGGGTTCCCCGGTGACGACGTCGGTGGTGTGCAGGGGATCGGCTTCCGCCTGCGCCGCCACGATGCGACGGTCGGCGGTGCGGAAGTAGAGCAGGCCGTTGAGCAGGGCCCGCAGCGCGCGATGGGCAGCGGGGCTGCCTTCGGCGGCCAGCCCATTGATGATCCGGCCTTTCTCGGAAAGGCTGGCGTCGGGCAGGGCGGCCAGCAGCGCCTCGAGCGAGGCGGGGACCGCCGGCATTGCCGCGCCGGTGTCGGCGACCGGCGTGTCGCCGGTGGCCACGGTGGCCTCCTGGGCAGACAGGCAGGCCGGCAGCAGCAGCAGGCAGGACAGGACGATTCGGATCACGAGGCCTTCCAGTTGGCGGGCCACCCGGGCCCCGCGCGGGGCGGGGGCGGGTGGTCCTTTCGGGGCAGGACTAGTAGTTCTGGCCGGAGCAGGTCTTCGTGACCTTGTTGTAGTTGCCGCACTTGAGCGTGACCCAGTCGGCTTCGGTGTCCTTGCTGCCTTCCAGGTAGTCCGACCACGCGTCGCCCGGCACCGCGTCGGGCGTCTTCCACACCACGTCGAACTGGCCGTCCGCACGCACCTCGCCGATCAGCACCGGCTTGGTCAGGTGGTGGTTGGGCAGCATCCTGGCGGTGCCGATGCCGGTGAGGTTGGGCACTTCCAGGCCGATGATGGCGTCGGCCACCGCGTCGGTGTCGGTGGTGCCGGCCTTCTCGACCGCCTTCACCCACAGCTGGAAGCCGATCACGTGCGCTTCCATCGGGTCGTTGAAGGTACGCTTGGGGTTGCCCGTGAAGGCGTGCCACTTCTGGATCCACTCCGAGTTCAGCGGCGTGGACACGCTCTGGAAGTAGTTCCAGGCGGCCAGGTGGCCGACCAGCGGCGAGGTGTCGAGGCCCGAAAGCTCCTCCTCACCCACGGAGAAGGCCACCACCGGGATGTCCTCGGCGGAGATCTTCTGCGCGGCCAGCTCCTTGTAGAAGGGCACGTTGGCATCGCCGTTGATGGTCGAGACCACCGCAGTCTTCTTGCCGGCCGAGCCGAACTTCTTGATCTCGGCCACGCGCGTCTGCCAGTCGGAGTGGCCGAAGGGCGTGTAATTGATCGAGATGTCGGCCGGGGCCACGCCCTTGGAGAGCAGGTAGGCTTCCAGGATCTTGTTGGTGGTGCGCGGGTACACGTAGTCCGTGCCTTCCAGCACCCAGCGCTTCACGCCCACCTCGTTCATCAGGTAGTCGACGGCCGGAATGGCCTGCTGGTTGGGTGCCGCGCCGGTGTAGAACACGTTCTTCGAGGATTCCTCGCCCTCGTACTGCACCGGGTAGAACAGCAGGCCGTTGTACTTCTCGAACACCGGCAGCACCGACTTGCGGGACACGCTGGTCCAGCAGCCGAACACCACGGCCACCTTGTCCTGCACCAGCAGCTGCTCGGCCTTGGTGGCGAACAGCGGCCAGTCGGAGGCCGGATCGACCACGACGGCCTCGAGCTTCCTGCCCAGCACACCGCCCTTCTTGTTCTGTTCGTCGATGAGCATCAGCACCGTGTCCTTCAGCGTGGTCTCGCTGATCGCCATGGTGCCGGAGAGGGAGTGGAGGACGCCGACCTTGATGGTCTCGCCCGAGCCGCCGCCGGCGGCCGCCGTGCCGCCGGCCGATTCCGGCGACTTCGAACAGGCCGCCAGCACGGCCGAGGTGGCGAGGGCCACGGCCGTCTTGATGAAGGTTCGTCTTGCGTTCATGTATGGCTCCGTGAGTGGGTGGTGAGCCGGCCCTCGCGGGCCGGCCCTCGGTCCTGGGAGGGGCGGATCGCCCGCCGCCTCAGAACGTGAACAGCGCCTCCAGCGCGAACATGTTCCCCTTCGCGCCGAACGCCTTGTCACGCCGGTACTCGGCCACCAGCAGCAGGTTGTCGCCGACCGCGTAGCTGGGCGAGATCGTGAAGCCCTTGCCCTCGTCGATCGTTCCGAGGTCGTTCTTGATCTCGAAGTCGTGGTAGCGCAGGGTGATGCCCCACGGGCCGGAGGCGTAGTTGGCCATCAGCAGGAAGCCGTCGCCCTCGCCGTCATCGCCGTAGTCGGCGTCGTTGTACTCGCCGGCGAAGGTGAAGCCGCCGTAGGAGTACGACACCCAGGCATTGATGACGTCGTAGCCGGTCTTGTCGTCGGACATGTAGAAGGCCTTGGCGGTGAGGCCCTCCACCGGCATCAGCGCGATGCCCACCTCGAAGCCCAGGTCGTCGGTATCGTACTGGGTCGGGCCGCCGGTCCAGCCGAACACGTCGTTGACCACCGAACCCATGATGGCGAACTTGCCGCCGTCGTAGTAGGCGGAAATGCCCTGCTGGTAGTAGCCGTAGAAGTACTGGCCGTAGCCCGTGCCGCTGTACTGGAACAGGCCGGTGGGCTCCTCGGTTTCCCAGCCGCTGTAGGACAGGAAACGGCCGGCCTTGATGCTGAAGCTGTCGTTGAACTTCTTGGTGATGAAGGCCTGCTCGACGAAGGTGTCGTCCCCGGCTCCAAGGTCGGACCCGCTCTCGCCGTACTCGATGTCCACTTGGGCGGAGATGCCGTTGGAGCCGGTGTACAGGAAGTCCACTTCGACCTGGTCGATGCCGAAGCTCTTGCTGGCGGGGGATCCCTCCCAGTCCTCGTTGTAGAAGGACATGTCGACGAAGCCGGTGACGCTGAGGCCTTCCCCCAGCTCGATGTCGGCCCAGGCCGGGGAAGCGGATGCCGCGACGGCGGCAGCCACTGCAGCCAGCACAGGCTTCCTTCCCATAAGCATCAGCGCGCCAGTCCGCGTCGCGGGACCGGAGACCAGTTCATTACCCATGTGTAAGTCCTTATCAGTAGGTGGCATTGGGGGGTGGTGACCGAGGCAGGTGGATGGCCCGCCGCGTGCAAGGAAGAAGCTATGAGAAGCCCATCACGCGGGGTGAGCGCTGAATGACGTATGCCGGATAGGCCATTTGACGTAGCCCGGGGAGGATCCGGCGCTTCGGACCCACGAAGAGCGCGGATCGATGCACCAGAAAGTGGCAATCCGCCGCGCCAGCGCATCATCAGGGAGCGTCGGCAGTACAACCAGTGGGTCGCCAGCCAGACGCTGGAGGACTACGCGCTGCGCTTCACGGCGAGGCAGGCGCGCCGGTCCAGCTTCCGCGTCGGCAACACGGCCTTCGGGCCGATCGCCTTCCTGGCCTGCGAAGCCATCGGCGGGGCCATCACCCTGTCGTATGGTTTCAGCAACGCGGCCGGCGCCATCGTGGCGTTCTGCGCGCTGATGTTCCTGATCGGCGTGCCCATCTGCGTGTATGCCGCGCGCCACGGCGTGGACATCGACCTGCTGACGCGCGGGGCGGGGTTCGGGTACATCGGCTCGACCGTCACGTCCCTGATCTACGCCTCGTTCACCTTCCTGCTGTTCGCCATCGAGGCGAGCATCATGTCCACGGCGCTGAACCTCCTGTTCGGCCTGCCGATGGCGGTGGCGCACCTGGTCAGTGCACTGGTGGTGATCCCCATTTCACTGTATGGCATCAGCCTGATCAGCCGCTTCCAGATGGTGACGCAGCCGGTCTGGCTGGTGCTGCAGATCCTGCCGCTGGCATACATCGCCTGGCGCAATCCGGCGGACGTGGCGGGCTGGACGGCCTTCGCCGGCGAGGCCGGAAGCGGGCAGGACATCGACTGGATGCTGTTCGCGGCCGCCTCCTCGGTGCTGCTGTCGCTGCTGCCGCAGATCGGCGAGCAGGTGGACTACCTGCGCTTCCTGCCGCAGCGAAGGCCCGGCAATCGCCTGGGCTGGTGGCTGGCGGTGCTGGGCACCGGCCCGGGCTGGGTGATCGTCGGGGGGCTGAAGCTGCTGGCCGGGTCGTTCCTGGCGTACGTGCTGATCAGCCGCGGCGCGAGCCCGGAGGATGCCGACGATCCCACGCTGATGTACCACCATGCCTTCGGCGAGGTGTTCAGCTCGCCCACCCTGGCGCTGGTGGTCACCGGCCTGTTCGTGATCGTCTGCCAGACCAAGATCAACGTCACCAATGCCTACGCTGGCTCGATTGCCTGGTCCAACTTCTTCTCGCGGGTGACCCATGCGCACCCGGGCAGGGTGGTGTGGCTGGTTTTCAACGTGCTCCTGGCGCTGCTGCTGATGGAGGTGGGCATCTTCGCCGCCATCGAGAGCGTGCTGGCGGTCTACGCCAATTTCGCCGCCGGCT
Source organism: Pseudomonadota bacterium (assembly GCA_003242275.1). Next base: position 11,802 of record QGUX01000001.1, read on the forward strand.
GGATCGGGGCGGTGACCGCGGACCTGGTGATCAACAAGCCGCTGGGACTGTCACCCCGCGGCATCGAGTTTCGCCGCGCGCACCTGTACGACATCAACCCAGCGGGGGTGGGGGCGCTGGTGGCCTCGGTGCTGCTGTCGAGCCTCGCCCACCTGGGCTGGCTGGGAGAGTCCGGGCGGATGCTCTCGCCCTTCATTGCGCTGGGCACGGCGATGGTGGTGGCACCGCTGATCGCCGCCTTCACGCGCGGTCGTTACTACCTGGCGCGCGAACCCGACCCGGCCCGCACCAGCGGCATCTGCTCGGTGTGCGAGAACCACTTCGAGCCGGAGGACATGGCACTGTGCCCGGCCTACGGCGGGGCGATCTGCTCGCTGTGCTGCTCGCTGGATGCGCGCTGCCACGACCAGTGCAAGCGCGAGGCGCGGCTGTCGGAGCAGGTGGGCGCCTTCCTCTCGCGCGTGCTGCCGTCGCGGCTGGCGGCGCTGGCGGATACCCGGGGAGGCCGCTTCACCAGCCTGATGGTGCTGTCGAACCTGCTGGTGGCGCTGCTGCTGGCCTTCATCCACTCCTTCAACGCCACCGGCGACGCCTCCATCGACGCGGCCATGCGCGGCACGCTGTGGAGCGTGTACTTCTGCTTCCTGCTGCTGTCGGCGGTGGTGGTGTGGGTGATCGTGCTGGCGGTGGAGAACCGCCGCAACGCCGAGCGCGAGTCGGCGCGCCAGACGGCGATGCTGATGGAGGAGATCGCGGCCCACCAGCGCACCGACGAGGCGCTGCAGCGGGCCAAGGAGGCGGCCGAATCCGCCAACCTCGCCAAGTCGCGCTACATCATCGGCCTCTCGCACGAGATGCGCACGCCGCTGAATTCCATCTACGGCTACGCACAGCTTCTGGAGCGTTCGCCGCGCGAACCGCCGCCCAACGCCGTGACCGTGATCCGTCGCAGCGCCGAGCACCTGGCCGGCCTGATCGACGGCCTGCTGGACATCTCACGCATCGAGGGCGGGGTGCTGAAGCTGAACCGCGACCGTCTCAACTTCACCGAGTTCCTCGACCAGCTCGAGGACATGTTCCGCCTGCAGGCGGCCACCAAGGGCATCGGATTCAGGTGCGAGCGGGCGCCGCACCTGCCGGCGTTCGTGTACACCGACGAGAAGCGCCTGCGCCAGATCCTGATCAACCTGCTGTCGAACGCGGTGAAGTACACGCAGCAGGGCCATGCCTCGCTGGCGGTGCGCTACCGCAACCAGGTGGCCGAGTTCGAGATCAGCGACACCGGCATGGGTATCGCGCCCGAGGACCTGCAGCGCGTGTTCCAGCCCTTCGAGCGCGGCAGCGGCGCCGAAGTGCGCGCCATCCCGGGCACCGGACTGGGGCTGACCATCACGCAGCTGCTCACGCAGGTAATGGGCGGGGAGATCAGGGTGCGCAGCGTGCCGGGGGAGGGCACGGTGTTCACGGTGAGGCTGCTGCTGTCGGAAGCCATGGAGCATCCACCGAAGGAGCGCGCACGGCAGATCCGCGGCTACGCCGGCCCGCGCCGGCGCATCCTGGTGGTCGACGACGATCCGGCGCACGTGCAGGTGATGACTTCACTGCTGGCGCCGCTGCAGTTCGACGTCGAGGTGGCGATGACCGGCGCGGCGGCGGAACGGATGGCCATGGAGTTCCGCCCCGATCTGGCGCTGGTGGACCTGTCGCTGCCGGACATGCCGGGCTGGGACGTGGTCCGCGGCCTTCGCGCGCGGCCCGAGTTCCAGCGCCTACGGGTGCTGATCGTGTCGGCGAACGCGCACGAGTACCTGCCCGGCAGCGAGGAGGCGCTGCACGACGGCTTCCTGATGAAGCCCGTGGACCACTCGCTGCTGCTGGCGGCGCTGCAGGCGCAGCTCTACCTGCAGTGGGAGTACGGCGGCGAGGTCACCACGGCCGACGGCCGGGTGGAGATCTCGCCGGAGCTGCTGGAGCGCATCGACAGGCACCTGGAGGACCTCTGGCAGCTCGGCCAGATCGGCCACGTGCGCGGCATCCAGGCGCGCCTGCGCGCCTTCGAGGAAGCCGAGCCGGCGGCGGGATCATTGGTGCGCGCGCTGCGCGCGATGGTGGAACGTTTCGACATGCAGGGATACATGACCACGATCAGGGGGTTGCGTGAGAACGCTTGAAGTACACAGGACCACCGAGCTGCGCCTGGCGCGGCGCGATACCGTGCTGGTGGTGGACGACACACCGGAGGCGCTCGGCCTGCTGACGGACATGCTCGATGGCGCCGGCTACACGGTGCTGATCGCCACCGACGGCGAGAGTGCGCTGCGGCTGGTGGACCAGATCACGCCCGACCTGGTGCTGATGGATGCGCTGATGCCGGGGCTGGACGGCTTCGAGACCTGCCGCAGGCTCAAGCAGCATCCGGCGCTGGCGCACCTGCCGGTGATCTTCATGACCGGGCTGTCCGAGACAGAGCACGTGGTGCACGGCCTGGCGGCCGGCGGCGTGGACTACGTGACCAAGCCCATCGTGGTGGAGGAACTGCTGGCGCGCATGCGCGTGCACCTGAACAATGCGCGCGTCGCCTCCGGCCCGAATGCGGCACTGGATGCCGCGGGGCGCTTCCTGCTGGCCACGGACCTGTCGGGCCGGGTCAAGTGGTGCACGCCCAAGGCGCGTGCGCTGCTGGCCGCCTGCTGGCCGGGCGACGCCATGTCGGTGGCGGAGATTCCCGCGCCGCTGTGGGCGCGCATGCTGGCACTGCGCTACGACCCTGGCGCCACCTGCACGCTGGAGCTCGGCGGCGTGCAGCTGGAGTGCGCGATGCTCAGTCCCATCGGTCCGGAGGAGCTGCTGTTCCGCGTCAGCGAGAAGCGCGCGGAGGAGGAGACCCAGCAGCTGCAGCGGCTCGGCCTGACCGCGCGCGAGGCCGAGGTGCTGCTGTGGCTGTCACGCGGCAAGGCCAACCGCGAGATCGGCCAGATCCTCGGCATCAGCCCCAGGACCGTGAACAAGCACCTGGAGCAGATCTTCGTCAAGCTGGGCGTGGAGAACCGGGCCTCGGCGGCGGCGCGGGCGGTGCGCCTGCTGGCAGGATGAGCCGGTCCTTCCCGCGCAGCATGCCGCGGTCGAGGATGAAGTCGATCACCGTGTCCAGGCCCTGGCCGGTCTTCAGGTTGGTGAACACGAACGGCCGCTCGCCGCGCATGCGCCGCGCGTCGCGCTCCATCACCTCGAGCGAGGCGCCCACCAGCGGCGCCAGGTCGATCTTGTTGATGACCAGCAGGTCGGACTTCATGATGCCCGGGCCACCCTTGCGCGGGATCTTGTCCCCCGCGGACACGTCGATCACGTAGAGCGTCAGGTCGGAGAGCTCGGGGCTGAAGGTGGCGGCGAGGTTGTCGCCGCCGCTCTCGACGATCACCAGGTCCAGGTCCGGGAACTCCCGCATCAGCCCGTCGATGGCGGCGAGGTTCATCGACGCGTCCTCGCGGATGGCGGTATGCGGGCAGCCGCCGGTCTCCACGCCGCGGATGCGGTCCGGCGTCAGCGCCTGGCTGCGCACCAGGAACTCCGCGTCCTCGCGGGTGTAGATGTCGTTGGTGACCACGGCCATGTTGAGCCGCTCGCGCAGCGCCTTGCACAGGCGGTCCACCAATGCGGTCTTGCCGGAGCCCACCGGGCCGCCGACACCGACGCGCAGCACGTCAGGGGATTGCATGCCGGGAGTGTCCTCGTCCTGCACCGGGATGGTGCGGGCGCATGATGGGTGGGCCGGATGGCCGGCTGGAATACGTCATTTGTCCCATCCCGCTGCCGGTCAGGACAGGGTCGCGCGCGCCCGTTCGAGCAGCAGCTCCTGTTCGCGGCGGTTGCGCGCCAGCGCCGCGGCGCGCTCGAACTCCGTCCGCGCTTCGCTCGTCCGGCCGAGCCGGAGCAGCAGGTCGCCGCGCACCGCCGGCAGCAGGTGGTAGTCCCTGAGCTGGCCACCGGATGCCAGCGCGTCCACCAGCGGCAGCGCCGCGTCCGCCCCGCGCGCCTTGCTGACCGCCACGGCGCGGTTCAGCTCGACCACCGGCGAGGGCATCACCTGGGCCAGCTCGTCGTAGGCCGCCACGATGGCCTCCCAGTCCGTGTCTTCGGCACGTCGCGCACGGGCGTGGCATGCGGCGATGGCGGCCTGCAGTTCGTAGGGCCCCGCGCTGCCCGGCAGGCTGCGCGCCTGCGCGAGCGAGGCCAGGCCGCGGCCGATCAGGAGCCAGTCCCACTTCGCGCGGTTCTGGTCGAGCAGCAGCACCGGGCGGCCTTCCGCATCGGTGCGCGCGTGCAGGCGCGAGGCCTGCAGCTCCAGCAGCGCGGCCAGGCCATGGACCTCGCGCTCCCCGGGCATCAGTCCGGCCAGCATGCGCGCCAGCCGCATGGCCTCCTCGCACAGCGCGGGGCGCATCCAGTCGTCGCCCTGCGTGGCCGTGTAGCCCTCGTTGAAGATGAGGTAGATGGATTCGAGCACGGCCGCCAGGCGCTCGCGCAGCTGCGGGCCGCGGGGCACCTCGAAGGGGACATTGGCCTCGCCCAGCGTGCGCTTGGCGCGCACGATGCGCTGCGCGATGGTCGGCTCGGCCTGCAGGAAGGCGCGGGCGATTTCGGCGGTGGTGAGTCCGGCGAGGAGCTTCAGCACCAGCGCCACCTGGGCTTCCTTCGACAGCACCGGGTGGCAGGCGGTGAAGATCAGCCGCAGCAGGTCGTCGTCCAGCTCCTGGTCGGCCTCCTCGCTGCCGTCGGGGGTGAAATGCTCGCCGCGTGCATCCGCGTCCGCGCCCAGTTCCAGGTTGCGCTGGCGCTGCAGGGCGGCCTGGCGGATGCGGTCCAGCGCCCTGTTCTTCGCCGTGGTCATCAGCCACGCCGCCGGGTTGTCGGGCACGCCGCGCACCGGCCAGTGCTCCAGCGCGGCCACCAGCGCGTCCTGCGCCAGGTCCTCGGCCAGGCCGACGTCGCGCACGATGCGCGCGACGGCGGCCACGATGCGGGCGGACTCGATGCGCCAGAGCGCGTCGATCCTGCGGCGCAACCCGGGATCCATCCGTGCAGGCTCCTCAGCCCTGCGACAGTCCGGCGCGAATGCGCGCTTCCTGCCGGGCGACCTCGGGCGTGTAGGCCTCGCCGAAATCCGCCGGCTCGAAGATGGGCCGGATCTCGATCTCGGATTCTCCCGGCATGGGATTGGGACAGCGCTTCACCCACTCCACGGCTTCGTCCATCGAGCGCACCTGCCAGATCCAGTAGCCGGCCACGAGTTCCCTGGTTTCGGGAAAGGGACCGTCGATCACGGTGCGCTCGCGCCCCGAAAAGCGCACGCGCTTGCCGCGCGAGGAGGGATGCAGGCCGTCGCCGGCCAGCATGATGCCGGCCTTCACCAGCTCCTCGTTGAAACGTCCCATTGCCAGCAGCAACTCCTCCTCGGGCATGCGGCCAGCTTCGGAATCCGCCGTCGCCTTGACGATGACCATGACGCGCATAGGGGTTCTCCTCGATTCCAGGTGATTCCGGGCGCGCCATTCGCGCCCTGACCTGACGACGGTCCAGGGGGCCGGTTTTCGACAATGATGGTCGGGCCGGTACAATCGGGCAACCATGCAATACCTGCTGCTCGTCTACACCGATCCGGCGCTGATGGAGCAACTCCCCGCCGAACAGTTCAACGAGGAAATGCGCGGTTGCCTGAAGAAGGCCGACGGCATGAAGGCCGGCGGCACGCTGATTGCCGCGCAGCAGCTCCAGCCGCCGGCGGCGGCGAAGACCGTGCGTGTGCGCGGCGGCCGCACCAGCATCACCGACGGCCCGTTCGCCGAGACCAAGGAAGTGCTGGCGGGCTACAACCTCATCGAAGCCGGCTCGATGGAAGAGGCCGTGCGCATCGCACAGGAGTTCCCCTGGACCCGCTACGGCAGCATCGAGGTCCGCCCCGTCGGCGACATGGACGCCATGCGCCGCCGCGTCGGAGCCTGACCGGTCCGGCCGGCGGTCCATCGGTACCTCAGGTCTTGCTCGCGCAGTTGATCATCCACCGCACGCCAAAGCGGTCGGACAGGCTGCCGAAGTAGTCTCCCCAGAACATTTCCTGCAGCGGCATCTCCACCTTGCCGCCCTCGGCGAGGCGCGCGAACAGGCGCTCGGCCTCGGCGCGCGTGTCGGGCTGCAGGTTGATGTAGACGTTGTTGCCGGGCTGCAGCGTGAAGCCCATTGCCGGCGTGCAGTCGGTTCCCATCAGCAGGTGTCCGCCGAGGATGGGCAGTGCCACGTGCATCACGAGGTGGGGGTCGACCCCGGGCGGGGGAGAGGGCTGGCCGGGCATGGCCGGGATGTCCCCCATGCGCTGGATGGGCGCCAGGTAATCGGTGCCGAACACGGACCGGTAGAACTCGAATGCCTGCTCGGTGGTCCCTGGAAAGTTGAGATAGGTGCTGACACTGGCCATTGATCGTCCTCCATGGGCACCCCCGTGCCCCACAGCCACGACGGCCGGAGCGGGCCGGATTCGACAAATGCGACGGATGGCCCGGAACTTTTGCCGCAGGCAGGGTTCTATAACAGGCATATGAAATACCTATTTAAAACGGCGGGCGGGGCCGCGCTTCTGGCCCTGGTGGGCGGGGTGGCGCTGGCGGATGTGGCAAAACTGCCCACCTCCACGCGCTATGACGTTGAATATCCTACGGTTGCGTATTCCGAAGCGGCGACCCAGAACCGCATCTACCGGCTGCAGAAGAAGCTCGACAGTGGCGAGGTCAAGCTGGATTGGGAGCCGCGCTTCGGCTACCTGCTGTCGCTGCTGAAGGCGCTGGAGATCGACGTGGATTCCCAGGTGCTGGTGTTCTCCCGCACCAGCCTGCAGATTGAACATATTTCGCCCGCGACGCCCCGGGCGGTGTTCTTCAACGATGACACCTACGTGGGCTTCGTGCAGAACAGCCCCCTGATCGAGCTTGCCGCCGTGGACCGGGACAAGGGTACGGTGTTCTACGGTTTCGAGAACCGCCGTGAGTTCGAACCCGAGTTCAGTCGCGAGGGAGGCCGTTGCCTGACCTGCCATGACACCTATTCGATGGGCGGTGGCGGCGTGCCGCGGGTGATGGTGCTGTCCTCGCCGGTGGACCACCCTCGCGACCAGCGCAACCTGACCGCCGGCACGGACGTGGATGATTCCACGCCGTTCTCGCAGCGCTGGGGCGGCTGGTACGTCACCGGCAACATGGGCGCCCGCACGCACCTGGGCAACCTGGCGCTGGCCGAGGGGCGCGGCGGGGCGAAGCTGCGCGAGCTGGCCGACCAGGCGCACAACCTCGAGACGCTGGACCAGTACTTCGACACCAGCCGCTACCCGTCCAACAAGAGTGACGTGGTGGCGCTGACCGTGCTCGAGCACCAGACGCGCCTGCACAACGCCATCACGCGCGTGAGCTTCAAGGTGCGCACGGTGCTCGAGCGCGAGGACACGGGCACGGCGGCGAGCACGCTCCGCAGCTGGTCGGACATCTCCCCCAGGGACCACAAGCGCCTGCAGCAGATGATGGAGCCGCTGGTGCGCTACCTGTTCCTGGCCGATGCGGCGCCGTTCGAGGACCGCATGGTGGGCAGCAGCAGCTTCAGCGAGCGCTTCCAGACACTGGGTCCGCGGGACCGCAAGGGGCGCAGCCTGCGCGAGCTCGACCTCCAGACCCGGCTGTTCAAGTACCCGCTGAGCTACACCATCTATTCGGAGCAGTTCGATGCGCTGCCGGAGTATGCGCGCGACTACATCGAGACGCGCATCGTGGAAGTGCTCAAGGGCGAGGACACCACCGGCCTTTCGGACCTGCTGACGCCCGAGCAGCGCAAGGTCATCGCGGAGATCCTGATCGACACCAAGCCTTCGATCGCGGCACGGCTCAGGAAATGAAACTCACCCTGTATACGGACTACGGCCTGCGCACGCTGATCGCGCTGGCCGTGTCTCCGGAGCGGCGGCACACCGTGACCGGGATCAGTGCCGCCTACGGCATTTCGCGCAACCACCTGGTGAAGGTGGTGGCGCGGCTGGCGGACCTGGGGTACGTGGAAACCACGCGCGGCAAGGGCGGCGGCATGCGCCTGGCGCGGCGGCCCGAGGAGATTCGCGTGGGCCAGGTGGTCCGCGAGCTGGAGAGCGGGCTGGGCGTGGTCGAGTGCCTGGGGGACGATGGCGCGGGCTGCGTGATCAGCCCGGTCTGCAGGCTGAAGGGATTGTTCGAGGAGGCCACGCAGGCCTTCCTCGCGGCGCTGGACGGCCATACGCTGGCCGAGCTCGTGAAGCGGCGGTCGTCGGTGGCGCGGCTGCTGGGGATCCCCGTGGTGGTGGAGGAAGGTCCGCGCCCCTCAGGGACGGCTCCGCCTCCGGCGTGAGCGGGCCTGCCCCGGCACCGGTCCCGTTTCCTGCGCGGCACTGACCTGCAGCCGCTCAGGCGCCAGGGCGGCGGCCACGGCCCGTCGCAGGGACGGCAGCACTTCAGCTTCGAACCACGGATTCCTTGCCACCCAGGGCTGGTTGCGCGGCGAAGGATGGGGCAGGGGCAGGTAACCCGAGGGCAGGTAGGACCGCCACGCACGGACCGTTTCCAGCAGCGTGGCCCTGCAGGTCGGGCCCAGGTAGTACGCCTGCGCATGACGGCCGACGAGCAGCGTCAGCGAGACGCGCGGCAGCAGGGCGTTCAGTCGCGCATGCCAGCGCGGCGCGCATTCGGGACGAGGCGGCTGGTCGCCCGATTGCCCCCGTCCCGGATAGCAGAATCCGATCGGCAGGATGGCGACCTTCTGCGGGTCGTAGAACACGCTCCGGTCGATGGCCAGCCAGGCGCGGAGCCTTTCGCCGGAGGCGTCGTCCCAGGGGATGCCGGATTCGTGGACCTTGCGTCCCGGGGCCTGGCCGACGATGCGCAGGCGCGCTGCGGCGCCGGCCTGCAGGACCGGCCGCGGACCCAGCGGCAGCGCGTGCACGCAGAGCTGGCAGGCGCGGACCTGTGCCAGCAGCTGTTCCAGGGATTCGGGCATCGCAGGCGCCACCTTGTCACAAGAGCGAGGACTGTTCCGGCGGATACGTGATCGAAGTGCCATCGACACGTGCGAACGGCGTGAGCTTGTGGGGCCGATGGCTGGTGGCCGACATGATTTCGACCACCGGAATGCCGCGAACGCCCAGCGCATCCGCAACCAGCGACCGGTGGCATCGCCATGGCACGGCCTCGGCGCACATGATGGCCGTGCGGCCCTTGTGGGACAGCTGGATCAGTTCGTCGAGCGCCTTCGAGAATTCCGCCGTCTGCATGTAATCCGCGTAACCGCGGAAACTCGCATTGCGCCAGCCCATGTTGGGTGAATCCTTGCGCGGATGGCGCAGGCCGCCGAGGGAGCGCATGGGCACGTAGTCGATGTGCGCGGTGGCGAGGCTCCGGGCCAGCGCATCGGCATTGAACTGCGGGTTGTGGCGCGAGCGTGGCACGGTGCGCACATCGGCCAGCTTCTGGATGCCGTAGCTGCGCAGCACCGCGATGAACTCCTCGATGGGCAGCGTGGAATGACCAATCGTGAAGATGGTCTCGTTGGTCCAGCGAGGCTGTTCGGGAGACGGCTTTGCCATTGGGATCTGGGGAACGGTCCGGAGGATCGAGGGTGTGGGGGTTGGGGCTGGTAATCAACCGGGAAAAGGACGGTCTCCAACATATAATATGACATAATATACATTATGCGAAGTACAGGAGGGCCGCCCGTGACCCGGCAACTGGCCCCTTGGCGGCGCGTTCCGCAGCTCCCGGCGGCCCCCGCCCGGCATCAGCCCCAGCTCGCGCAACTGTCGGACCTTGCTGTCGAACGCGGAACGCGCGTTTGCAGCGGCACTCGAAGCCGCGCTGCCGCCCGGCGCGCGCCTGCTGGCCAAGGTCCGCATCGCCGACATGATCAAGCCGGCGAACGCCAGCGACCGGCCGGCATTCTTCCGGATCAGCCAGAAGCACCTGGATTTCGTGGTCACGACGCGCGACTGGAAGCCGTTGGCGGCCATCGAGCTGAACGACCGGAGCCACGATTCAGCGAGACGCCGCGCGCGCGATGAATTCCTGCGGCAGGCGTTCGCCGCAGCCGGGGTGCCCCTGCATTTCGTGCGTGCGGCCGCTCGGTATGACGGGATGCCGTCATCCGCAATTGGCAGGCGCAGGTGTCCGAAGATCCCCGGTGCGATCGGTATCGCGAGGCCTTCCAGCAGGAAGGAAGCAAACGATCGCCGTACAGCGCATCATTTCACGTTGCCTTGCAGCGGGTACGTGATTCGGCCGCCGCCGTGGGTTGCATCAGCGACCAGCAGGCCGGAACGACCCGCCTTGCTTCCACGGCGCGCACGAGTCGCCGGCCATCATCGGCCATGGCCTACCGATGGAAGGACGCAAAGGGCCAATGGGTCCTGTCCGACAGGCCGCCGCCTGAAGGGACTTCATACGAGGAGATTCCGTTGCTCCGCTAGCTTGCTGCGCTGACCGCCGGATTACTGATCCTTGATCAGCTGCACCCACGGCAGCCTTTCTTCCGGGAAGGAATCAACGGTGGGCACGAGTCCTTCCTGATGGTCGAACGTGCCGACGAGCAGGTGCGTCTCCTTCGACCACTGCTTGCCGGAGTACGACAGCGGCGTGCCGCACCTGGCGCAGTAACCCCGCGATACCGTCGGCGAGCTGTGATGGATGGCGCGCTCGCCCTTCCATGACACCTGCTCCGAATCAAATCCCACCCAGGTGGAGAACGGTGCACCGGTGGCCCTGCGGCAATCCAGGCAGTGGCAGTTCGAGATGAACCTGGGCCGGCCGCGCGCGGTGAAGCGCACGGCGCCGCAGTTGCATCCACCTTCACGGATCTCTTCCGCCATCGCTCAGTCCTCCTCCGCCTGGATCGCCATCCGCAGCCTGGCGCACGGTGGCTTCCACGGCATCCAGCGTGCCACCCCGGCGCGCGCACCATGGCCGCGCCGGCCTCTGCTGCTGCGGCAAGCGAAGAGCGGACAGCAGGCCGTGCATCGCCCACGCATGTCATGCGAATTGCCAGAATCCCGTTGGCTCCCTCAATTCCTGCCGCAGGCGCTATCCTTGCCGCCAGTTTACGCCAGAGGTGAAGCCATGCTCCGTCCCCTCTTCCTCTCGCTCGTCGCCGCCGTGGCGCTGCCGCTGGCAGCCTGCGGGTCGAAGTCGCCCAAGGTTCCCGGACCGGCGCCGGCCTCGGAGCTGTTCAGCGCGATCGACATCCCCTATGAGCAGTTCGAGCTGGACAACGGCCTGCGCGTGCTGGTGCATACCGACCGCAAGGCGCCCATCGTGGCGGTGTCGGTGTGGTACGACGTGGGTTCCAAGCACGAGCCGGCGGGCAAGACGGGCTTTGCGCACCTGTTCGAGCACCTGATGTTCAACGGCACCGAGAACGTGCCGGGTGACTACTTCGAGCCGCTGCAGCAGGTGGGTGCCACGGACATGAACGGCACCACGTGGTTCGACCGCACCAACTACTTCCAGACGGTCCCGAGCACGGCGCTGGAGGTGGCGCTGTTCCTCGAGAGTGATCGCATGGGCCACCTGCTGGGCGCGGTGACGCAGGAGGTGCTCGACAACCAGCGTGGCGTGGTCCAGAACGAGAAGCGCCAGGGCGACAACGCGCCCTACGGCCTGATGGAGTACGCGCTGCTGGCCGGCATGCTGCCGCCGGACCATCCCTACGGCCACAGCACCATCGGCTCGATGGCCGACCTCGACGCGGCCAGCCTCGACGACGTGAAGCAGTGGTTCATCGACCACTACGGCCCGAACAACGCCGTCCTCGCGCTGGCCGGCGACATCGACGTGGCCACGGCGAAGCCGCTGGTGGAGAAGTACTTCGGCGACATCCCGCGCGGCAAGCCCGCGCCGAAGCTGGAAGTAACCGTGCCCACGCTCGAGGCGCCGAAGTTCGAGGAGATGAAGGACGACGTGCCCACCACGCGCCTGACGCGCAACTGGGCGGTGCCGGGCATGACCGATCCGGATGCGCAGCCGCTGACCATCGGCATGGATGTGCTCGGCGGACTGTCCAGCTCGCGCCTGGACAACATCCTGGTGCGCCAGGAGCAGCTTGCGGTGCGCGTGTCGGCGGGTTACCAGGATTTTGCGCAGATCGGCTTCATCCAGATCGAAGCCGACGTGAAGCCCGGCGTCGATGCGGAGCTGGTCTCCAGGCGCCTGGACGAGATCGTCGCGCAGTACATCGAGGAAGGTCCGACCGAGGACGAGGTGCAGCGCGCGCTGATGCGGCAGGTCTCGGGCACCCTGTCGGCGCTGGAGTCGGTGGGCGGCTTCAATGGCAAGGCGACGTGGCTGGCCGAGGGCCTGCTGTACGCAGGTGATCCGGCCTTCTACAAGAAGCGCCTGGCGCCGGTGACGCCGGCCCAGGTCAAGGCGGCGATGCAGAAGTGGCTCAAGCGTCCCACCTTCGCGCTGCACGTGGTGCCCGGCGAACGCGATGCCTATGAGGAGTCCAGAAGCGTGGCCTCGCGTGCGCCGTCTGCCCTCCCCGCCCCGGGCATGCAGCCGGCGTGGTACACGCCGGCCGGTGAGACCTTCCTGCGGCCGCGCATGGCAGTGGATCGCAGCAAGCTGCCTGAAGTCACCTCCGTTCCCGACCTGGATTTCCCCGAGGTCCGCACCGCCGAGCTGAGCAATGGCATCAAGGTGTACTTCGCGCGCCGCGACGCGCTGCCGACGCTGCGCATGTCGGTGGTGTTCAACGCCGGCTATGCCGCCGATCCCAGGGACAAGCTGGGCACCCAGTCGCTGATGCTGACGCTGCTGACCGAGGGCACCACCTCGCGCAACAGCACCCAGATCGCCGAGGAGCAGGAGCGGCTGGGCGCGAGGATCTCGGCCGGTGCCAGCCTCGACCGCACCAGCGTATCGATGTACGCGCTGGTGCCCAACCTCGCCCTCTCGCTCGACCTGCTGGCCGACATCGTCAAGAACCCGGCCTTCGACCCGGCCGAACTCGAGCGCCTGCGCGCCCAGCAGCTCGCCGACATCGCCGCCGAGATCGCCGATCCGACGAGCCTGGCGCAGCGCACGCTGCCGCCGCTGATCTACGGCCCGGACCATCCCTATGGCATTCCGGCCAGCGGCAGCGGCGACCCGGAGGTGGTGGCCAGGCTGGGCCGCGACGACCTGCTCGCCTTCTACCAGGCCTGGATCCGCCCGGACAACGCGGAGATCTTCGCCGTGGGCGCCACCACGCTGGAGGAGCTGCTGCCGCTGCTCGAAGCGCGTTTCGGCGGCAAGGCCTGGGCGGTGCCGGAGCTCGCCAGGGGCGAGAAGGACTTCTCGGGGGCGCAGGTGCCGCCGCGGCGGGAGCGCATCGTGCTGGTCCACCGCGCGGGCTCGCCGCAGTCGGTGATCTACGCCGGCCAGGTCCTGAACCTCACCGGCTCCGACGAGCCGGAGGCGCTGCTGGCCGGCAACGATGTGCTGGGCGGCAACTTCCTCTCGCGCATCAACATGGACCTGCGCGAGGTGAAGGGCTGGTCGTACGGCGTGCGCGGCAGCGTGAGCCTGCTGGAGCACCGCCTGTCCTACCTGCTGCGCGCCCCGGTGCAGACCGACAAGACCGGGCCCGCCATCGAGGCCCTGCGCAAGCACGTGCGCGACTTCGTCGGTGGCAAGGGCGTCACGCCCGAGGAGCTGGCGCGCACCATCAATGGCCGCGTGCGCGCCCTGCCGGGCAGCTTCGAGACCAACGCGGCGGTGCTGCGACAGATGCAGGACGATGTGCGATTCCGCCGGCCGCTGGACTACGCCGAGACGCTGGCGGCGCGCTACAAGGCCATGGATGCCGCCACGCTCGACAAGGCCGTGCGCGATGCCATCGATCCCAACGGGTTCACCTGGGTGGTGGTCGGTGACCGGGCGCGGGTGCTGTCGCAGCTTCGCCGGCTGGGCATTCCCGTGGAGGAGGTCAAGGCGCCTGCCGTGCCGTCGACGGGCGGCACGGATGCGGGCGACGCCGGCTGAGGCGTTTCATGGGGACGGGCGGGACGTGACGCCGGCCGGGGGCGCTGTGTAGCCGCGTGCAGCGTTCGCGGTAGGCTTGGGGGATGGAATCCTCGATCTCCCTGCACGCCCTGGCCTCCTCGGTCGGCATCGGCCTGCTGATCGGTGCGGTGCGCGAACGCGCGAAGGCGGAGCCGGGACGTCCCATCGCCGGCGTGCGCACCCACCTGCTGGTGGCCGTGGCCGGAACGCTGGCCGCGGCGCTGGGCACGGCCGTGCTGGTGGCCGTGCTGGTGCTGCTGGGGGTGATCATGGCGGTGGACTCCGCCCGCCGTTCCACCGAGGCCGGCCTGACCGGACAGGTGGCCGTGCCGGTGACGGCCCTGCTGGCGGCGATGGCCCTCTCCTACCCCGGCTTTGCCACCGGCGTGGCCGTGGTCATGGCCGCGGCGCTGTATGCCAAGGAGCCGCTGCACGTGCTGGTGCGCGAGCGGCTCAGCGACACGGAGATCCGGGCGGGCCTGCTGCTGGCCGGCGCTGCGCTGGTGGTGCTGCCGCTGCTGCCGGACGAGCCGGTGGATCCCTGGGGCGTGCTGGTGCCGTCCAAGCTCTGGCACCTCGTCGTGCTGATCCTGGCGGTGGGCATGGCCGGCCACGTGGCGCTGCGCGTGGTCGGGGCGCGCTGGGGACTGCCGCTGGCCGGGTTCTTCTCCGGCTTCGCCTCCTCCACCGCCGCCGTGGCCGGCTATGGGCAACGTGCCCGTGCCGAGGTCGGCCACGTGGGCCACGCGGCCTCCGGCGCGCTGTTCGCCAACCTGGGGTCGCTGTGCCTGCTGGCTGGCGTGATCGGGGCCGGCGCACCGGCGCTGCTGCACCACGTGGCCTGGCCGCTGTTCGCCGGCGGGCTGGTGCTGATGCCCTTCGCGCTGGCCGGCGTGGCGCGCCGCGACGGCCTGGACCGCCTGCCCGCCAGCGATGACGCCCGGGTGTTCCACCTGACCCACGCCCTGCTGCTGGCCGGCCTGATGGCGCTGGTGCTGGTGGTCTCGGCGCTGATCCACAAGCACTTCGGCAGCGTCGGCGCGCTGCTGGCTTCGGCCGCCGTGGCCGCCGTGGACCAGCGGGCCGCCGCGGCCAGCCTGACCCAGCTGGCCGTGCAGCAGGGCCTGTCGCTCCCGACGGCTGGCTGGGGCGTGGTGCTGCTCGTGCTGGTGGCCAACCTGGTCAAGTCGGTGCTGGCGTTCGTGAGCGGCGGACGTGGCTACGGCTGGCACGTCGCCGCAGCGCTGCTGGCGATGCCGGCGGCGATGGCGCTGGTGCTGTGGCTCGGCCAGGGCGGTCGCTGAGGGGCGCCGATTCCGGCACGCGCCGTTCCGGATTGTGATTTCGTTGGTTGCACTCCTGCAGGACAGGTGTATATTCGTTTCCTACCTCCTTGACATAACAGGAGGTTTTTACGGTGCACACTTCAAGTAGTACTTGAAGTTGTGTTTACAAGAAGACCGACCGGAAGAGTTCGGCACACTGGGCCCTGTCATGAGCAACAATTTCGAGCTACTGCAACTGGCAACCCTGCGGCTCTCGCAGGATGGTCCCATCAAGGACCGCCTCATCGACGCCTACGACTCCCACCTCGCCTCCGTCGAGCCTGAGGACCTGCCCGAGGACCTGCGCGGGGACTTCGATGCGCTTTGCGCGGCCATGCACCGCGAGCCGCCGCAGGCGCGCGAGAGCGCGGTGCGCGCGTCGGTGCGCAAGATGTCGGTGATGGAGGCGCGCGAGTACGCCGCGATGGTGGTACGGCTGTTCGCCGGCATGGCCCGTTTCGACGCCGCGCGTTCCGCGGCGGCCGCCGTGCGCAGCCCGCGCCCGGCCGGCCACGTGGTGCAACTCTTCGCCGCCGAAGGCTGAAGTCCTGCCGGGGTCGGCCTAGTCGAGCTTGAAGTCCTTGAACTCGTCGGGATTGAACTCGATGGTTTCGTAGCGCGCGGTGTTCTCGCCGCGCGCCAGGCGGCGGATGGCGTCGACCATGCCGCGCTCCTCCCACCCCACGGCCTCGCTGCAGCGGTCCAGCAGCACCTTCTCCAACTCGCGCGAAGTGCCGAAGTGCTGCATCAGCAGCACCGGCTTGTTCTGCGACTGCGCGTAGTTCATCTGGAAGATGGTCAGGTCCGGCGCCTCGTCGTAGAGGCTGGGCAGCGCCACCACGACCTCGGCCTGGTTGATCTGCCTGCGCAGGTCCTCGCGGATGCTCTCCGTGTCCACGCGGGACGGCGGGTGCTCCGGCGTGCTGGTGTTGCGGTAGAAGAAATTGCGCGAGCTTTCAAGGTACTCGAACACACGCTGGTAGTCGTCCGAGTCCTGCCAGTTGTGCGTGACGAACACGCGGATGGGATTCTCTTGCGACATGGCTTCCACAGTGTACCGCAACTCCCGATACACTAACCTTTTGCTGTACTTATTGCGGGATCCGCCTTGCGCCTGGTGGTCTACAACATCCGCTACGCGACCGGCACCGGGCCGGCCTTCCACCTGCCGGTGCCCGGCGCCGGCTACCTGCGCAGCAACAGCAAGGTCCTGAACGCCCTGACCGAGTTCCTGAGGGCGCAGGATGCGGACGTGATCGGCCTGATCGAGGTGGACACCGGCTCGGTGCGCTCGGGCATGGTGAACCAGGCGGCGCACATCGCCGGCTGCCTCGGGCACTTCTCCACCTACCAGTGCAAGTACGGTGCCGGCTCGGTGAACAACTTCCTGCCCATCGTGCGCAAGCAGGCCAATGCCTTCCTGGCCGCGCCGCGGGTGCACGGGGAGCGCTTCCACTACTTCGACTCGGGCATCAAGCGGCTGATCATCGAGCTGGAACTCGAGGAGGTGTGCATCTTCCTGGTGCACCTGTCGATCAAGTACCGCCACCGCCAGTACCAGCTGCGCCACCTGCACGACCTGGTCGAGAAATCCACCAAGCCGGTGATCGTCGCCGGCGACTTCAACACCTTCTGGGGCACGCACGAGCTGTACCTGTTCATGCGTGCCGCGAAGCTGCGCAGCGCCAACACGCAGGGCTTTCCCACCTATCCGGCCAGCGCGCCGCGGGTGGAGCTGGACTTCGTGCTGGTCAGCGAACGGATCGAGGTGACCGACTTCCGCGTGCCCGACGTGCGGCTGTCGGACCACCGCCCCATCATCTGCGACTTTTACGTCCGACCGGAGAAGGCCGCATGAATACCACCGCAGCTTGGCAATACCGGAGGGAAGACGACGGCATCGGCGTGCTGACGCTGGACGTGCCGGGCAGGTCGGCCAACACGCTGTCCATCGCCGTGCTGGAGGAACTCGGACGCGTGCTGGACGAAATCGAGCGCGCGCCGCCGAAGGGACTGATGATCCGCTCGGGCAAGGCCAGCGGCTTCATCGCCGGCGCCGACATCAACGAGTTCACGCGCTTCGCCTCCGAGGAGGAGGCACTCACCGCCGTGCGCCGCGGCCAGCGGCTGTGCGACCGCATCGAGGCGCTGCCCTGCCCCACGGTGGCGGTGATCCAGGGCTTTGCGCTGGGCGGCGGCATGGAGCTGGCGCTCGCCTGCACCTATCGCGTCGGCGTGGATGACGGCCGGCTGGCGCTGGGGCTCCCGGAGGTGCAGCTCGGCATCCACCCCGGCTTCGGCGGCAGCGTGCGCTCGGTGCGCCTGGTGGGCGTGCGGCCGGCCATGGACATGATGCTCACCGGCAAGACCATCCGCGGCGAGAAGGCGCACCGGATCGGGCTGGTGGACGCGCTGGTGCCGGCGGCCGAGGCCGAACGCGTGGCCCGCCGCCTGCTGCTCGACCGCCCGCCGCGGCATCGGCCGCCCCTTGCCGAGCGGGCGCTGTCCTGGCCGCTGGTGCGCGGCTTCATCGCGCCGGCGCTGAGGCGGCAGGTGGCCCGGCGCGTGCGCCGCGAGCACTACCCGGCGCCCTATGCCATCGTCGAGCTGTGGACGCGGCATGGCGCCCGGGGGCGTGCCGCCTTCGAGTCCGAGGCGCGTTCCATCGCCTCGCTGTTCGGCGACCCCACCGCGCGCAACCTGATCCGCGTGTTCCAGCTGCAGGACCGGCTCAAGGGCATCGGTGCGAAGGCGCCGGACGGCGGCACGCAGATCCGCCACGTGCACGTGGTCGGCGCGGGCGTGATGGGCGGCGACATCGCCGCCTGGTGCGCGCTGCGTGGCTTCACCGTCAGCCTGCAGGACCGGGAACTGAAGTACGTGGAACCGGCGCTCCGGCGCGCCGCCGAGCTGTTCGACAAGCGCGTCACCGTGGCCGAGGAGCGCGCCGCGGTGGGCGCGCGGCTCACCGCCGACGTGGAGGGTGCGCGCGTGCCCGAGGCCGATCTCGTCATCGAGGCGATCTTCGAGAACCTCGAGGCCAAGCGTGCGCTGTACGCGAGCCTGCTGCCGCGCATGAAGCCCACGGCCATCCTCGCCACCAACACCTCGAGCCTGGTGCTGGAGTCCCTCTCCGGGGGCATGGCCGGGCCGGGGCGGTTCGTCGGACTGCATTTCTTCAATCCCGTGGCGCAGATGCCGCTGGTGGAGGTCATCGAGTCCCCCGCCACCGATCCGGCCACCGCCGCGGCGGCGGCGGCCTTCGTGCGCCGCATCGACAAGCTGCCCCTGCCCTGCCGCTCCTCGCCGGGCTTCCTGGTCAACCGCGTGCTGATTCCCTACATGCAGGAGGCCATGGTGGCCGTGGAACAGGGCATCGACCCGGAGGTGGTCGACGCCGCGGCCACGGCCTTCGGCATGCCCATGGGCCCCATCGAGCTCGCCGACGTGGTGGGCCTCGACGTATGCAGGCACGTGGGCGAGATCATCGGCGCGGCCATCGGCCGCACGCCGCCGGTGACGCTCTCGCGCATCGAGTCGCTGGTGGCCGCCGGCCAGCTCGGCAGGAAGAGCGGCCAGGGCTACTACCGCTGGGTGGAAGGCAAGGCGGTCAAGCGGCAGGTGAACGACACGGAGATTCCCGCCGACCTCACCGACCGGCTGATGCTGACCTTCGCCAACGAGTGCGTGGCCTGCCTGCGCGAGCGCATTGTCGCCGACGCCGACCTGATCGACGCCGGCATGATCTTCGGCGCGGGCTTCGCGCCGTTCCGGGGCGGGCCCATGGCCTGGATCAGGAGCGAGGGGCCGGCGGTGCTGCGGGAGCGGCTTTCGCGCCTGCGTCTGCAACATGGCTCACGTTTTGAACCTGATCCCGGCTGGTCCGGGCTGTGAGCCGGGGGGGCGCGTGCTAACATTTCGGGTGCAATGCAACGACCAGCGCTGACAATCACGGCGATCGGACGGTGGCGATGAGCCAGGGACGCCCGGTTGAGGTCGCGCAGCTTCGCAGGTTCTCGCCGCTCGACGGCATGAAGAAGGAAAACCAGGCTGCGCTGGCGAAGAAGGTCTTCATCCGCGAACTGGAACCCGGCCGCCTGCTGTTCAAGCAGGGCGACACGGACAAGCGCACCATCTGGGTGGTGTCGGGCACCATCGAGCTGTCCGAGGACGGCCGCATCATCGGCGCCGTGCGCGGCGGCACCCCCGAGGCCAGGAATCCCCTGCCGCAGAAGGTCCCGCGCGCGTGCACGGCGCGCGCCATGGACACGGTCGAATACCTCGCCATCGACAGCGAGCTGCTGGACGTGATGATCACCTGGGACCAGACCGGCACCTACGAGGTGGCCGACCTGCAGTCCCAGCTGCAGGGCCAGGCCGGTGATGACTGGATGACCACGCTGCTGCAGAGCAAGGCCATGCAGCGCATCCCGCCGGCCAACATCCAGGCCATCTTCCTGCGCATGGAGCGCGTGCCCTACAAGGCCGGCGACGTGGTGATCCACCAGGGTGACGAGGGCGACTACTTCTATGCCATCGTGACCGGCCGCTGCGTGGTCACGCGCGAGACGCCGCTGAACAAGGAAGGCATCCGGCTGGCCGAGCTCGGCATCGGCGACACCTTCGGCGAGGAGGCACTGATCTCCGAGACCAAGCGCAACGCCACGGTGACCATGCTCACCGACGGCGTGCTGATGCGGCTGTCGAAGAAGGATTTCCGCGAGCTGCTGAACGAGCCGCTGGTGCGCTGGGTGACGCCCGAGCAGGCCGAGCAGCTGGTGGAGAAGAAGGGCGCGGTGTGGCTGGACGTGCGCCTGCCCTCCGAATACCAGAACCTCGCCATCGAGGATGCCGTCAACGTGCCGCTGTACTTCATCCGCCTGAAGCTCTCGACGCTCGACATGTCGAAGCCGGTGATCGTGTACTGCGACACGGGCCGCAGGAGCTCCGCGGCGGCGTTCATCCTGATGGAAAAGGGCTTCGACGCCTACGTGCTCAAGGGCGGCATCGGCTCGATGGAGCGCGGCCTGCGCCGCGCCGCGCCGGCCTGAAGCCGGCACCCTGGCCTACATCTGTCCCTTTTACCCATCTCCGACCCCACGAAACCGACCTAGATTCCGATTGCCGCCTTTCCTTTGAAAAAAAAAAAAAACAACAAGACACTCGA
>QGUX01000380.1 GCA_003242275.1 Pseudomonadota bacterium
AGGCGCGCGGCCTGGCGTCGCGCGCCGTAACGGGCCATGCCGGCCGCGCACAGGGCCACGTCATGCGGCCACACCGAGCCGTTGTGGTAGGACATGGGGTTGTAGCGCGGCTGGTCGGCGGCCAGCGTGCGAACGCCCCAGCCGTTGTCGAAGCGCGGCGAGGCGAACTGGTCGATCACGCGCTGCGCGCGCTCGGGTGCCGGCAGTCCCACGAACAGCAGGTGGCCGGGATTGGAGGTGAGCACGCGGCACATGCGGCCGCCGCCATCGCGCGCCAGGGCGTAGAAACCCAGCGACTCGTCCCAGAAGTGCTGCTCCACCCGGGCGCGCAGCCAGTCCGCGCGCGCACGCCAGGTCTCCGCCAGGCGCCGCTCGCCGCGCGACTCGGCCAGCAGGCCCATGGCCTGCAGGGCCTCGAAGGCATAGCCCTGGACCTCCACCAGCGCGATCGGGCCGGTGGCGAGGCTGCCGTCCTCGTGGAACACCGAGTCGTCGCTGTCCTTCCATCCCTGGTTGGCCAGTCCGCTGGGTTCACCGCGCGCATAGGCGAGCAGGCCGTCGGCATCGGCATCGCAGCTCTTCTCGATCCACTGCGTGGCGCGCTGCAGGGCGGGCCACAGGCGGTCGATGAAGGCATGGTCGCCGCTGCGGCGGAAGTAGCGTCCGGCCAGCAGCACGAACAGCGGCGTGGTATCCACGCCGCCGTAGTACAGGCCGAAGGGCACCTCGCCCAGCGCGGCCATCTCGCCCTTGCGGGTCTCGTGCATGATCTTGCCGGGCGCGGAGTCGCGGAAGGCGGAGGTTTCCCCGGCCTGCCGCTCGGCGAGGTAGGCGAGCACGCCGCGCGCCAGCTCCGGGTCCACCCACAGCGTCTGCAGCGCGGTGATGATGGCGTCGCGGCCGAAGGGCGTGGAGAACCAGGGAATGCCGGCGTAGGGGTAGCGGCCGGAGGGCAGGTCGCTGGCCAGCAGCGCGATGTCCGTGCGCGAGCGCTCCACCCAGGCGTCGAACAGCAGGCCACTGCCGCGCAGCCGCGCACCGGAGCGGCGGCGCGCGCGCAGGGCGCGCCGCGCCTGTACCTCGGCGTGGCGGTGCCGGCGCGCCTGGGGAACGGCGGCCCCGGCGCCGGCCTCCAGGTACAGCTCGAAGGCTTCGCTGGGCGCGACCCAGCGTTCGAAGCGCGCCATCCCGCCGTGCAGCTCCGTGGGCGCGGCGGAGAAGGCCACCACCGTGCGCCGGGCCACGCCATCCAGTCCTTCGTAGTGCAGCACCACGCGATCCGTGCCGGTCTCGGTCCGGGGATAGGTGCCGCGGCGCGCGCGTTCCATGCCGCGCACCTCGAACATGTCGCGGAAGTCCGCGCCGAATTCGATCGCCAGCGGCAGGAACACCGGCAGCCGCGCATAGTTGGTGCAGGTGATGCGCTCGTGCAGCCGCCCCTCCCACAGGAAGCGCGAGCGCTCGATGTGGATCACGCCCTGCGTGGAGGGAGCGTCACCGATCGGTGGCAGGGGGCGGTTGGTGAGGTGTGCCGAGAACACCACCTTGTCCTGCGTGACGGCGGAACTGAGCAGCGTGGGCGAGGTGCCGTCGAGGGTGAGCTTCAGGCGCGAGAGCACCCGGGTGCCCTCGTGGAACAGGCCATCGGCCTCACCCTCGCCGTGGATGTCGCCCAGCGCGTCGCACACCAGGAAGCTGTCGCCGTCCTTGAGCGAGTAGCTGAGCTGGCGGCTGACCGGCACTGTGGGCGCCATGCGCATGGCTACGCCCTGCGCATGCGCATGGGTGTGTCTTCTCCGGCCTCCGCGGCGCCGGGTTTCACCAGGCGGTGGTACAGGTCGAGGTAGGCGCGCGCCATGGTGCCGGCGGAAAAGCGCTGCTCAAACACCGGGGGAATCCGTGCAGGGCCGATTTGCGGGTG
>QGUX01000381.1 GCA_003242275.1 Pseudomonadota bacterium
GGTACGAGAGGGCGCCGGCGCGGCGCTGCGCGTTGTCCTGGAAGTTCACGAACGTGGTGTCGATCACGTCGTGGCGCAGGTCGTAGTACTCGTAGCCGCGGATCGGGAAGTCAGGGACCTGCGGCTTGGGCAGCGAGCGGCCGTACTTCTTCTCCTCCGGCGTGCGCGGGTTGCCGATGTTCTCGGTCTCGCCCACGAACAGCGAGCCGATCACCTTCGAGGTCCACGGATCGCCGCCGCCCAGGCCCGAGGCATGGGTGTAGCCGATGGCGTTGTCCGCGGCCTTGTAGTTGATGATGGTGTTCACCTCGCCGCGCGCCCAGAAGCCGCCGTTTCGGTTCTTGTAGGCGGTCAGGTTCAGGAACAGCGTCTCCAGCATCAGGCTGTTCGGGTCCTCCGGGTTGGCACGCGGGATGTGCATGTTGCCGGTGACGCCGAAGGTGTTGTCCTCGTTGATGTTGCGGTCGAACATGAACCCGTCGTAGTTCGAGTGCGCAACATTGCCGCGGAACTCACGCAGCTGCGTGCGGCGCGGCCAGGTCTTCAGCGAGGCCTCGGTGCCCAGGAACTGGCCGTTGGGGTGCTCGGGCAGCGACAGCCAGAAGCCGTTGGCATCCGAGCCGGCCGCCACGTTGTCGATGTAGTGGTTGGCCGGGTTGGTGATCCAGAACGAGGCCACGGTGTTGTCCGACGGCAGCAGCACGTCGGCATCCGCGATGCCGTTCGACACCGCGCGCTGGCCGTTGGAGCGGAAGCCATTGCGCTGGTCGAAGTCGGGCATCTCGCCCGCGGCCGCCAGGTTGGTCGGCTGGCAGGGCTTGGTCGGGTGGCACTTGGTCTGGATGGCCAGGTTGCGCACGAAGTAGTTGCTGTGCTCGATGCCGTCCTCGACGAAGAAGCAGTGGCCCACGTTGTTGTAGGTCACGTTGTTCTCCACCCGCAGGTGGTTGGTGCCGTGCACCGTCACGCAGCGGTTGAAGGTGTCGTGGATGGCCGAGTTCCTGATGTACTGGCCGTGCGCGTCACCCACCAGGTGCCAGTGGATGGGGTAGCGGGCGAGGGTCAGGTGCTGGCCCATGCGGTTCAGCTCCACGCCCGACACGTACATCCGGCTGGTCGGCATGGCCATGATGTGGCCGCCGAAGTAGCTCTGCTCGGCATCCTCGGAGGCCTGGATCTTGATGTTGCGCGTCAGCAGGCCCACCTCGCCGCGCTCGTCCACGTCGAAGGTGATCTTGCCGAAGTGCATGTACTCCAGCGGGCGGTCGAGCGTGATGGTGTTGCCGTTGATGGCGCGGATGGTGCGGCGCTCGGCCTGGCGCGGATCGAAGTCCGTGGAGGCCAGCACGATCTCGTCACCCACGCGCCACTCGGCGGCGTTGAGCACCTCGATGGTGGTGCTGCCGGCCTCGGCGGTCTTCGCCAGCTTGGTCCAGGCATTGGTGCGGTCACCGTGCAGGCGCAGGGTGCCGCCGGAGATCATGATGCCGCGGTCGCCCATGCCGGCCATGACCTCCTCGCCCTTCACGTTGTCGGTGAGGGTGATGGTGGCCTTCTTGGTATGCGGCCGCTCCGGCGTGCCGATCTCCAGCTCACCGTGCAGCATGATCCACTCGGTGGTCAGCTCCAGGTCCTTGTCATTGGAGAACACCAGCTTGCCGTCGATGGACAGGCCGTTGAGCGGCGGCGGGCTCACATCGAGCACCACCACCTTGCCTTTCTCGATGGTGACCTTGTCGCCGGCCTTCGGCACCTTGCGGCCCGGCCACGCGGCCGGGTCGGACCAGCGCAGGGTCTGGGTGGAAGAGGACTGCTGCGCCGCGCCCACGGTGGCGGAGGTGCCGACCAGTGCCACGGCAGGAACCAGCAGGGCGAAGAGCAGATTGCGGGATCGTTGTCTGGTATCCATGGACATATGCC
>QGUX01000195.1 GCA_003242275.1 Pseudomonadota bacterium
TTTTTGGTGGAGCGTTTGACGTGTTTAAAGGACGGCTGCTGTGGTGAGCGCGGACGACTCCTTCGCGCGCGGCGACACCGACGCGCTGGCCGACCGCAGCGCCACCTCCCTGCCCTGGGTGATCGCGGGATTGCTCGTCGTGGTCGCACTCGGCGCGCTGACGCGCCTGCTGGAGAAGAACATGCCACGCTGGCTGCCCTGGGATTGGGTGCAGTCCGTGGAGTATCCCGTCTACGCCATCGCGCTCGGCCTCGCCGGCAGCGCCGTGATCGGCCTGCTGGGCATCCGCGAGCGACTCGCGCCGGCCTTCCGCACCGAGTTCTTCATCAAGACCGGCCTGGTGCTGCTCGGCGCATCGGTGCACCTGCACGTGATCGCGCGCGCCGGCGCCCGCGGCGCCGTGCAGGCGCTCCTGCTGGTCACCGCAGTGTTCTTCTTCACGTGGTGGCTGGGCGGCAGGCTGCGCGTGGGCGAGCGGCTGCGCGCCCTGCTGGCCTCGTCCGTGGCCGTGTGCGGCGTCAGCGCGGCCATCGCCGCGGCCGGCGCGGTACGCGCCAGCAAGGAGCAGATCGCCTACACCGCCACGCTGGTGATCCTGTTCGCCCTGCCCTCGATCTTCCTGCTGCCGTGGATGGCCGAGGCGCTCGAGCTCTCCGCCGCCGTGGCCGGCGCGTGGATCGGCGGCAACATCGACACCACCGCCGCGGTGGCCGCGGCCGGCGCGCTGGTCGGCGAGGAGGCGCTGCAGATCGCCGCCATCGTCAAGTCGGCGCAGAACGTGATGATGGGCGTGGTCGCGGTGGCCCTCACGCTGTACTTCGCGCTGCACGTGGAGAAAAAGGGCCGCGAGGCCGCGCGCGGGGCGGGCCGCGCGCTGTGGGACCGCTTCCCGAAGTTCGTGCTCGGCTTCATCGCCGCCTCGGCCATCGCATCGTGGTACCTCGGCACCGGCGGCGCCAGCGCGAACATCTCGGCGGTGAACACCATCCGCGCCTACTTCCTGATCCTGGCCTTCGTCAGCATCGGGCTGGAGTTCCGGGTGCAGAGCCTGCTGGCCGAGGGCTGGCGCCCGGTGGTGGTGTTCGGCTCGGCCACGGTGTTCAACCTCGCCGTGGCGCTGGTGATCGCGTCGCTGCTGTTCGCGGGATTCGGGAGCTGAACGGGGATGGGCCGCGGCTCACACCGCGGCCCATCTTCAATTCACACTTCGAAGCTGGCGGAGAGAGTGGGATTCGAACCCACGAATACCTTTGGGGTATTACTGGAATTCCAGTCCAGCGCCTTCGACCACTCGGCCATCTCTCCGGTCCGGTGCCTCGATGACGTCCCGGGAAGACGGGACGTCCGGCCCTCAAGGCAGGGCGGGCATTCTACTCCACGCGACCCATCAGCGCGGCCGCCGCGGCGGGCGCCGCCTGGTCGGCTCGCCCTGCTGCCCGCCTCCCTCCTGTCCGGCCTGCGGCGCACGGCCGCCGCGGCGCGGCGCGGCGCGCGCCGGGCGCTCGGGCAGCACCAGATCGGACGGCGGCGGCGGCGGCTCGGTGAGCGCCGGCGGAGCCTCCAGGCAGGGGCCGTCCGGATCCAGCGGAACCTCGGGCTGGTCCAGTTCGGGAATCTTCAGCGCGCCGCTGGTGTCCGGGCCGTCGAGGCCGGTCGGCACGCGCAGCGGCGGCAGGTCCTCGGCCGCCTGGTAGGGCTGCGGATTGCGGCAGCTCGTGCCGGTGAGCACGCGGCAACCGGTCGCGGCCAGCAGGGCAAGACTTGCGGTCATCAACAGCAGCGGGCGCAGGTTCATGCTCGTCCTTTCAGGCGGCGGCGGCCAGTGGCGCGCCGGCATGGACCAGCGCGGCTTCAACCACGGAGTAGAACCGCTGCGACAGTGGCGTGAGCGGCAGGCGCAGGTGGCCGCGCATCATGCCCATGCGCTCCAGCGCCCACTTGACCGGGATGGGATTGGTCTCGACGAAGAGCTTCTCGTGCAGCGGCGCAAGCCGCGCATCGAGCTCGGCGGCACGCGCGGCATCGCCGGCCAGCGCGGCGGCGATCATCTGGCTCATCAGCGCCGGCGCCACGTTGGCCGTCACCGAGATCACCCCCTGCGCGCCATGGGCCACGGCCTCGCGCGCCGAGGCGTCATCGCCCGACAGCACCACGAATTCCGGCGGGCACAGCTCGCGCAGCGCGCGGATGCGCGCCATGTCCGGCACGGCCTCCTTGATGGCCGCGATGTTGGGCAGCCTCGCCAGCCGCGCCACCGTTTCCGGCAGCATGTCCACCGCCGTGCGTGAGGGGACGTTGTAGAGGATCAGGGGTACGGCGGCGGCGGCGGCCGCGGCCTCGTAGTGCCGGTACAGCCCCTCCTGCGTGGGCTTGTTGTAGGCCGGCGTGGCCAGCAGCAGTCCATCCACGTCCTCGGCCGAGAAGGTGCGCACGCGCTCCACCGTGGAGGCGGTGTCGTTGCTGCCGCAGCCCACGATCAGCAGCATGCGCCGGCCGACCTGCGCGCGCGCGCGCCGGGTCAGCTCCAGCAGTTCCGTGGCCGTCACCGTGGGCGACTCGCCCGTGGTGCCGCCCACCACCACCCCCCGGGTGCCGTTGCTGGCGTGCCACTCGAGCAGTCGCGACCAGGCAGCCCAGTCGATCTCGCCGTCGTCGCGCATGGGCGTGACGATGGCGACGTGCGTTCCGGCCAGGGCTGGGGACGGCATGGCGAGGGGAAGGTCCTTCAGGAAATCTCTGCTGTCGGGCGCGGCATGTTACGGGTGGCGTGCTATCCCCGGCAAGCATGGCTAAACTGGGGTCCGCACCATTCCGATCCCGCAGAGCATGAAGCAGTTCCTGGCCGTCTCGGCCATCGGCAAAGACCGTCCCGGACTCGCCCACGACCTCGTCCGCACCATCGCCGACTGCGGCGCGAGCATCAACGACAGCCGGATGCTCCCCCTGGGCGGGGAGTTCGCCATGCAGCTGCTGGTGTCAGGCAACTGGCACGCCATCGCCCGGGTCGAGTCCGAGCTCACCCGCCTGGCCGAGGCCGCCGGGCTGGCGCTGAACCTGCGCCGCACCGAGCCCCGGCCGCTGCGCGAGGACCACATCCCCTACTCCATCGACGTGATCGGCCCGGACCACCCCGGCATCGTGGCCGGCCTGGCCGGCTTCCTGACCGCGCGCAACATCGAGATCGCCGAGGTGATGACACGCGCCTACGCGGCCTCGCAGACCGGCGCGGCCATGTTCGCGGTGCAGATGATGATCAATGTGCCCGCGCGCGTGCCCATCGCGCACCTGCGCGAGGACTTCATGGAATACTGCGACTCGCAGAACCTCGACGCCATCCTGGAACCGGTGAAGAACTGATGCCCGCCCCGAAGATCGGCAGCAAGGTGAAGGATTTCAGGGCCGCCAGCACCTCCGGCGGGGAATTCCGCCTTTCGGACGCCGCCGGCAGGGCCGTGGTGCTCTACTTCTACCCGAAGGACATGACCTCGGGCTGCACGGTGGAGGCAGGCGACTTCCGCGACCTGCACGCCCGCTTCGTGCGCGCCGGCGCCATGGTGCTCGGGGTCTCGCGCGACAGCCTGGCCTCGCACCAGAAGTTCCGCGAGAAGGAAAAGCTGCCCTTCCACCTGCTCAGCGACCCTGAAGAGAAGCTGTGCAGGCAGTTCGACGTGATCCGCGAGAAGAGCCTGTACGGCCGCAAGTACATGGGAATCGACCGCAGCACGTTCCTGATCGATGCCCGGGGGATACTGCGCCGCGAGTGGCGCAACGTGAAGGTGGCCGGCCATGCCCAGGAAGTCCTCGACGCCCTCCGCGAACTCGACTGACGCGCCCGGGCGGCGCGTCTACGTGCTCGACACCAACGTGTTGATGCACGACCCGGCGGCCATCTTCCGCTTCGAGGAGCATGACGTCTTCCTGCCCATGGTGGTGCTCGAGGAACTCGACCACCACAAGAAGGGCCTGTCCGAGCCGGCGCGCAACGTGCGCCAGGTGTCGCGCTTCCTCGACGAGATCATGCGCGGGGCCGACAAGGCCGACATCGACCGCGGCCTGCCCATCCCTTCGGCGCTGGTGAACGAGGCCGATGCGCGCGCGAGGCCGTCGGGGCGCATCTTCTTCCAGACGCGCGACCTGAAGAGCACGTTGCCGGCCGAGCTGCCCGGCACTGCCGCCGACAACGCCATCCTGGCGCAGACGCTGGCATTGCAGGTGGAGCTGCCCCGGGCGCGCGTGACGCTGGTGTCCAAGGACATCAACCTGCGCATCAAGGCCGCCATCCTCGGCATCCACGCCGAGGACTACTACAGCGACCGCACCATCGACGACGCCGACCTGCTCGACTCGGGCACGCGCGCGCTGGCCGAGGACTTCTGGGCCCGCCACGGCGAGAACATCCGCTCCTGGAAGGAAGGCGGCCGCACGCACTACGAGATCACCGGGCCGGCCGTGTCCGGCTGGCGGGTGAACGAATTCGTCTACGAGGACTCCGGATCCGGCATCGAGGCCATCGTCCGCAGCATCGACGGCGACACGGCGCGGCTGGAGCTGCTCGACGACCACCGCAATGCGCGCCATGCCGTCTGGGGCATCACCGCGCGCAACCGCGAGCAGAACTTCGCGCTGAACCTGCTGATGGACCCGGAGATCGACCTGGTCACCATCCTGGGGCCCGCCGGCACCGGCAAGACGCTGCTGACCCTGGCCGCGGGCCTGGCGCAGACGCTGGACACCAGCCAGTTCGCCGAGATCATCATGACGCGCGTGACCATCCCGCTGGGCGAGGACATCGGCTTCCTGCCGGGCACCGAGGAGGAGAAGATGGAGCCGTGGATGGGCGCGCTGATGGACAACCTCGAGGTGCTCACGCAGAGCGCCGAGGGCGGCAACTGGGGCCGCGCCGCCACCAACGACCTGCTCAGGAACCGCATCAAGATCCGCTCGCTGAACTTCATGCGCGGGCGCACCTTCATGAACCGCTTCGTGATCATCGACGAGTCGCAGAACCTCACGCCCAAGCAGATGAAGGCGCTGCTGACCCGCGCCGGTCCCGGCACCAAGATGGTGTGCCTGGGCAACATCGCCCAGATCGACACCCCCTACCTCACCGAGACCACCTCGGGACTCACGTACGTGATCAACCGCTTCCGCGGCTGGCCCCACGCCGGCCACGTGACGCTGCGGCGCGGCGAGCGCTCCCGCCTGGCCGACCAGGCCTCGGCCATCCTCTGACCGCCCGTCGAAAAATTAATGGCCCCGGACCGCCGCGGCTGTGGTGATATGAGGGAATGAGGCGCCCCGCCCTCCAACCCGCCCTGCTGCTGGCCGCCGCGCTGGCCCTGCCCGGCGCCGGGCTGGTGCACGCCGCCGACGGCGGCACGGTGCCCTCCGGTCCCACGCCCCGCCCCGTGCACTCCACCCTGCCGGACCTGGGCAGCAGCGCCAACGCCATGATCAGCCGCTCCGAGGAGTACCAGATCGGCCGCCTGATCATGCGCGACCTGCGCAGCCAGAACGCGCTGCTCGACGACCCGGAGACCACCGACTACCTGCAGAGCCTGGGCGCGCGCATCGCGGTGGAGGCGCAGCAGGGCGAGCAGCGCATGACCTTCTTCGCGGTGCGCGACCGCTCCATCAACGCCTTCGCCCTGCCCGGCGGCTTCATCGGCGTGCACACCGGCCTGCTGCTGGCGACCCAGAACGAGGCCGAGCTGGCCGGCGTGATGGCGCACGAGATCGGCCACGTCGTGCAGCGGCACATCGCACGCGCCGTGCAGGCGCAGAGCCGCAGCAGCATCGCCGCCATCGCCGGCATGCTGGGCGCCATCCTGGTCGGCGCGGTCACCGGCAACCCCGAGGCGGCGACCGGCATCATCGCACTGGGCCAGGGCACCGCCATGCAGCAGCAGATCAACTTCACGCGCATGGAGGAGCACGAGGCCGACCGCGTCGGCATCGGCTACCTCGCCGCGGCGGGTTTCGATCCCAACGGCATGGCGGCGTTCTTCAACACCATGATGCGCAACCGCGGCCTGGCCGGCGCCGAGATCCCGCCGCTGCTGCTCACCCACCCGGTGGACACGGTGCGCCTGGCCGAGGCGCGCTCGCGCATCGCGTCGATGCCCGAGTATCCCCGCCGGCCCGAATCCGAGAGCTACGATTACATCCGCGAGCGGGTACGCGTGCTGACGGCCCCCACGGGCAACGACCTGCGCCGCTACTACGCGCGTGAACTGGAGCAGCAGCCGGATGACGGCGCGCTGCGCTATGGCGCCGCGCTGCTGGAGCTGGAGACCGGCAATCCGGACAAGGCCATCGAGCTGCTGGAGCCGCTGACCGCGGAATTCCCGCACCTGCCGCTGCTGCACTCGGCGCTGGGACAGGCGCAGGTGCAGGCGGGACGGCACCGCGAGGCGCTCAGGACCTTCGAGACGGGCCTCCTGCTCTCGCCGCGCAACGTCGCGCTGACCGTACGCTACGGGCAGTCGCTGCTGGCGCTGGAGCAGCCCAGGAAGGCCCACCAGGTGCTGCTCGACCTGTTCAACAACGTGCCGCCCACGCCCGAGCAGATCCGGCTCATCGCCATCGCCGCCAATGCCGCCGGCGATACCGCCGATGCCTACTCGTACATGGCCGAGCTGCACCTGGCCAACGGCGACCTGCAGCTGGCGGTGATGCAGCTGGACCTGGCGCTGGCCACGCCCGGCATCACCGAGGTGCAGCGCAAGCGCTTCCAGGCGCGCCAGGACGAAATCCGCGAGGTGCTGCGCGAGACCTCGCGCAGCCGGCGCCGCAATCCGGACGAGGGTGGCCGGGACGATCCCGGTTCCCCGGCCGGGCTTTCCTTCCATCCAGCGCGCCACTAGCCCGCTGCGGCCGGCGCGGGACCGCCTGCTAGAATCGCCCGATGCAAGTCCGATCCCTCCTGCTGGCGCT
>QGUX01000382.1 GCA_003242275.1 Pseudomonadota bacterium
TAGCCGCCCAGCTTGCCGTACCCCAGCGCGGCGGTGCGCCCCGGCCGGCGGCCGCTCCCGTCGGTGCAGTCCGGGCGGCCGAACTGCCCGCCGATCTGGCGCATGGCCAGGTCCATGGCCTGCTCCAGGATGAGGCTCGCGATCTCGGTGAGGCGGTCGCTGACGCGCATCAGCGGCAGCCGGCCGGACAGGTCCGCCAGCGCCACGCGGAACACGGCGGCCTGCTTGAAGCGCGCCAGCGCTTCCACCTCGCGCTCCACGTCGTCCGGCGGCACGTCGGCCAGGCGCAGCGCGAGCTCGGCGGCAAGCTGCTCGCGGTCCGGCAGCGCCTGCTTCCAGCGCTGGTCGAGCAGTTCGTCGAGCAGCGCGGGATTGCGCGCGATCTGCCCGGGCAGGAAGTCGCCGCGGCGACAGACCTCCAGCAGTTCCTCGCGCGCCGGTGGATTCTCCACCAGCAGCGAGAAGTAGGCCGAGCGCTGGCCGATGGCCTCGATCACGTTGCACACGCGGCGGAACACGTCGGGCTCGCGCGGCGCCTGGTGTCCGGCCAGCAGCAGCTCCAGCAGCGCCTTCAGGCGCCGCCGCCCGGTTTCATCGAGGCGCTTCAGGCGACTGCCCTGCACCAGCTCCGAGAGCTGGCTGAACAGCGCCGCGCCGTTGCCGTCGGTGGTGAAGGCGGCGAGCTGCTCGCACAGCGGCGCGGTGTCCAGGCCCGGCTCCCACAGCGGCGCCAGGTCCAGCGCCACCGTCCTGCGCCCGGCGCCGTCGCTGAACAGTCCGGCGAAGTGGCGGCCGACCACCTCGCGCGCCGCGGCCAGCCTCGCCTGCAGGGTCTGGACCGCACCGAAGCCGGCCGCCACCGCGATGCGTTCCAGCGACAGCGGGTCGGCCGGCAGCTCGTGCACCTGCTGGTCGGCCAGCATCTGCACGCGGTTCTCCAGCAGCCGCAGCAGGTCGTAGGCCTGCTGCAGCTCCTCCACTGCCTCCGGCGGCAGCATGCGCTCGCCGGCGAGGCGCGGCAGCACGGTGAGCAGCGAGGGCTCGCGCAGGCGCACGTCCTGCCCGCCGCGCACGAGCTGGAAGGCCTGCACGATGAACTCCACCTCGCGGATGCCGCCCACGCCGAGCTTGAGGCTCGCGGCCCGGTCGCGCCGCTGCACGTCGCGCGAGATCATGGCCTTCATCTCGCGCAGCGACTCGAACACGCCGAAGTCGAGGTAGCGGCGGTACACGAAGGGCCTGAGCACCTCCTGCCATTCCGGCTGGAACATCTCCGCGCCCGTGAGCGCGCGCGCCTTCACGTAGGCATAACGCTCCCAGTCGCGGCCATGCGCCGCCAGGTAGTCCTCGAAGAAGGCGAAGCTCACCGCCAGCGGGCCGCTGTCGCCGAAGGGCCTGAGGCGCATGTCGACGCGGAACGCGAAACCCTCCTCGCTGCTGGCGTCGAGCAGCCGGATCAGCAGCCGCCCCTGGCGGGTGAAGAACTCCTCGCTGGCCAGCGTAGCGGGCCCGTCGGTCTCGCCCTCCCCCGAGGGATAAAGGAACACCAGGTCGATGTCGGAGGAGAAGTTCAGCTCCGCGCCGCCGAGCTTGCCCATGCCCAGCACGATCAGCTCGCCGGCCGCCGCCGGCGGACGGCCGTGGCGCGTGGCCAGCAGCGCGGCGGACATGCGCGTGGCGCTGGCCACCGCGGCTTCGGCGAACCAGGAGGTCTCGCGCAGCGTGGCGTGCAGCCCGGCCAGCCCCGCGATGTCGCGCCAGGCCAGGCGCAGCATCTCGCGCCGGCGCAGCCTCCGGAGCGCGCGCGCGTAACCCGCCTCGTCGCCGGCATGCTTGCGTTCGAGCCCGAGCAGCATGCCCGTGTAGTCGCCGAGGCTGCGCGGCGCGGAGAGCGCGC
>QGUX01000196.1 GCA_003242275.1 Pseudomonadota bacterium
GCCGCGCCGGTGCTGGCGTCCATGCGCCGCCACCTGCAAGCCGGCTCGCAGGTGCTGGTGTTCCTGAACCGGCGCGGCTACGCGCCCACGCTGCTGTGCCAGGCCTGCGGCTGGATCGCGCCCTGCCACGACTGCGACGCGCGCATGACCGTGCACCTGAAGGGCCGGCGCCTGGCCTGCCACCACTGCGGCGCGGAGGAGCCCTTGCCCGAACGCTGTCTGCGATGCGGCTACGAGGTGCACCCGCTGGGACAGGGCACCGAGCGCGTGGAGGAAACGCTGGCGGAGGAATTCCCCGATGCGCCGGTGGAGCGCTTCGACCGCGACGTGCTGCAGACCCCGAAGGCGCTGCACGCCGCCATCGACCGCGTGCACAGCGGCAGCGCCCGCATCCTGGTGGGTACCCAGATGCTGACCAAGGGACACCACTTCCCGGACGTCACCCTGGTGGTGGTGCTGAATGCGGACCAGAGCCTGTTCTCGACCGATTTCCGCGCTGCCGAGCGGCTGGCGCAGACCATCGTGCAGGTGGCCGGACGGGCCGGGCGGGCCGGCAAGGCCGGCGAGGTGCTGATCCAGAGCCTGTACCCGGAGCACCCGCTGCTCAACACGCTGCTGGCGCAGGGCTATGCGGGCTTCGCGGCCGGGGCGCTGGCCGAGCGGGCGCAGGCGCACTGGCCGCCCTTCTCCCGCATGGCGGCGCTGCGCGCCTCGGACACCACGGCGGCCGGGGTGATGCGCTTCCTGTCGGAGGCGCGCGGCCTGCTTGCCCCGCCCCCGGGCGTGCTGCTCCGGGGCCCGGTGCCAGCCGCCATGTCGCGCCGGGCCGGCCGCCACCATGCCCAGGTGCTGGTGGAGTCGGCCCAGCGGATGGCGCTGCAGTCCTTCCTGTCATCCTGGGTGCCGATGCTCGCCGGGCTGCAGGCGCCGAGGTCACTGCGCTGGGCACTGGATGTGGATCCCCTGGAAGTGTTCTGACCGTTGCCGGCGGCCCGGCCGGCCGCGCGCCGGGCGTGTGCGGCGGGAGCCCGGCAGGTAGACTTGCCGGCCTCCATGAAGCACCAGATCGAAGAACTGCTGCGCGCCGCGATGGCGCCACTGGCCGGCAACCTGCTGCCGGCCGAACTGCCCACCGACCTCGGCGTGGAGCGCACCCGCGACGCCGCCAATGGCGACTTCGCCAGCAACGTGGCCATGCGCATGGCCCGGGCCGCGCGCAAGCCACCGCGCGAGCTCGCGGCCGCCATCGTGGCGAAGCTGCCCGCCCATCCCGGCATCGAGAAGGTCGAGGTGGCCGGTGCCGGGTTCATCAACTTCTTCCTGGCGCGCGAGGCGCAGGCCGAGGTGGTCCGGCGCATCCTGGCCGAGGGCGAGCGCTACGGGCGCAACGATTCGGGCAGGGGCCGGCGCGTGCTGGCGGAGTTCCTCTCGTCCAATCCCACCGGTCCGCTGCATGTCGGCCACGGACGCCTCGGCGCCTTCGGCGCCAGCGTGGCCAACCTGCTCGAGGCCAATGGCTACGAGGTGTTCCGCGAGTACTACATCAATGATGCGGGCCGGCAGGTGGACATCCTCGCGGTCAGCATCTGGCTGCGCTACCTGGAAGTGCTGGGCGAGAAGTTCACCTTCCCGGCCAATGGCTACAGGGGCGATTACATCCGCGAGATCGCGGCCGACCTGCTGCAGGAGGCCGGCGAGCGGCTGCTGCGGCCGGAGGGCGAGATCTTCGGCAACCTGCCGCCGGACGAGCCCGAGGGCGGCGACAAGGAGGCCTACATCGACGCGGTGATCGCGCGGGCGCGCGCGCTGCTGGGCGAGGACGGCTTCAACGAGGTGGCGCAGCTCGGCCTCAAGGCCATCCTGGCCGACATGGAGAACGACCTGACCGGGTTCGGCGTCACCTACGACCGCTGGTTCTCGGAAGCCTCGCTGGTCTCCAGTGGCAAGGTCCACGCCGCGCTGGAACGCCTGCGCCAGCAGGGACACATCTACGAGAAGGACGGCGCGCAGTGGTTCCGCGCCACCGCCTTCGGCGACGAGAAGGACCGCGTGGTGGTGCGCGACAACGGCGTGACCACCTACTTCGCGTCCGACATCGCCTATCACCTGGACAAGCGCGAGCGCGGCTTCGACATCCTGCTCGACATCATGGGCTCGGACCACCACGGTTATACCGCGCGCGTGCGCGCGGGCCTTCAGGCGCTGGGGCACCCGCCCGAGTCGCTGGAAGTGCTGCTGGTGCAGTTCGTGTCGCTGTTCCGCGGCGGCGAGAAGGTGCCGATGTCCACCCGCGCCGGCGAGTTCATCACGCTGCGGCAGCTGCGCGAGGAGGTGGGCAACGACGCCTGCCGGTTCTTCTACGTGATGAGGAGCCACGACCAGCACCTGGACTTCGACCTGGAGCTGGCCAAGTCGCGCAGCAACGAGAACCCGGTGTACTACATCCAGTACGCGCACGCGCGCGTGGCCAGCGTGCAGCGGCAGCTCGCCGCCAAGGGCTACCGCTACGACGCGGAGGTGGCCCTGGGCGCACTGGACACCCTGACCTCCCCGCACGAGAGCGCGGTGCTGACGGCCATGGCGAAGTACCCGGAGATCATCGAGCAGGCCGGTGCCTTGCGCGCGCCCCACATGCTGGTGCACTACCTGCGCGAACTCGCACAGACCTTCCACACGTGGTACAACGCCGAGCAGTTCATCGTGGATGACGCCCGGCTGCGCAATGCACGCATCGCGCTGGCGCTGGCCGCGCAGCAGGTGATCAGGAACGGGCTTGGGTTGCTGGGGGTTTCGGCACCGGAGACCATGTGAGTGAGTGCGGCGCAGCATCGAATCTCGACCCGCGATTTCAAGCATCGCTCGCGGCGTACGGAACCGCTGGGCCTGCGCGATTACCGGCAGTTCGGCCTGGGACTGGCCATCGGCCTCCTCGTTGCACTCTATGTCTGGCTGCAGACGCCGAAGGTCGAGCCGGTGACCCGGCCGGTGGCAGACCCGGTGGTCTCCGCGGCGCCTGCGCCGGAGGAAGCCGACCCGGCGGAGCAGTTCGACTTCTATGACATGCTGCCCAAGTTCGAGGTCGTCGTACCCGAAACCGACAGCAATCCGCGCCGCGACCAGCCGACCGTGCCCATCACCAAGCCGGGCGCCTACGTGCTGCAGGTGACTTCCTCGCGCAATCGTGCCGAGGCGGAGCGGCTGCGCGACCGGCTGTCGAGGATGGGCATCAACGCCAGCATCCAGCAGGTGACCATCGACGAGCAGGACTGGCATCGGGTGCGCATCGGACCGTCAAGGGATCTCAAGTACATCAACCAGATGCGCGAGCAGCTCAGGGCCGCGGACCTGAGCTTCATCTTGTACGAGGTCGGGGAGTAGCGGAGGCAGCCTCGCGCACCAATTCGTCGGGATCGCCGACGGCGAGCTGCTGCAGCGCCAGGCGGACGCGAGGGTCGTCGGCCGCCACGGCGCGGCTTTCAGGAATCGGGCAGCGGAATGAACTCCGGGTCGCCCGGCACCGGCGCGAACCGTCCCGCCTTCCAGTCCTCGCCAGCCTGGCGGATGCGGTCGCGGCTGCTGGACACGAAATTCCACCAGATGTGCCGCGGCGCATCGGCGGCCTCGCCGCCGAGCAGCATCAGCCGGGACTCGTGCACCGCGCGCAGCAGCACCGGCCGGCCCTCGCGCAGCACCAGCATCTCGCCGGCCACGGCGCGGTCGCCGGCCACCTCGATCTCGCCCTCGGCCACGAACACGGCGCGCTCGGGATACCAGGCCTCGAAGGGCAGCGCGCCGCCGGCGGGCAATTCCACGTCGGCATAGAAGGTGGCCATGGGGAGGGCCACCGGCGAGCGATGGCCGGCGAACTCGCCGATGATCAGGCGCAGCGTCATGTCACCGTCGCTGAGCAGCGGCAGCTCGTGCGTGCCGTAGTGCGTGAAGGCGGGCTCGGACTCCTCGTGCGTGCGCGGCAGCGCCACCCAGGCCTGGATGCCGAACAGCTCGTGGCCGCGCCCGCGCACTTCTGCCGGCGTGCGCTCGGAATGCACGATGCCGCGCCCGGCGCTCATCAGGTTCATCTCGCCGGGACGGATGGGGATCACCGTGCCGAGGGAGTCGCGGTGCATGATCTCGCCGCGGAACAGGTAGGTGACCGTGGCCAGGCCGATGTGCGGATGCGGCCGCACGTCGATGCCCCTGCCCGGTTCGAAACTGGCCGCGCCCATCTGGTCCCAGAAGATGAAGGGACCGACCATCATGCGCGCCGCGGTGGGCAGCACGCGCCGCACCTCGAAACCGCCCAGGTCGCGCACGCGCGGAAGGATCCGCGCCTCGATGGCGTCGCAACCGCCCGCGGCCACGGCCGCCTCCTCGCATTCCTGCCAGCTCATCGCGCCTCCCCGGGACCGGGATCCACGCCCGATCATGACATGCCGCGCACGCCGCGGCGCGCCACCAGTGGATCGATGCGCGCCAGCACCAGCCAGGCGAACTGCGAGGCGAGGCGCCGCCACAGCCGCCGGCCGCGCCACCAGTGCGCCAGGTGCACCCGGCGCGAGTGCTTCAACGCATGCGCGAACCAGGTGCGCGCGTCCTCGGCCAGCTCCGGCCAGTCGAAGCGCAGCAGCAGCTCGTAGTTGATCGACAGGCTGCGGCGGTCGAGGTTGCCCGAGCCGGCCCACACGAAGGAGTCGGCCACCACCACCTTGGCGTGCAGGATCTGCGGCTGGTACTCGTAGACGCGCACGCGCCGGCCCAGCAGCAGCTTGTAGAAGCGCTCGGCCGCCAGCCGCGCCAGCGGCACGTCGCTCCTGCCGGCCAGCAGCACGCGCACCCGGCCGCCCGGCCGGTGCGCGGCGATGTACAGCAGGCGCCGCAGCAGCTTCGAAGGCACGAAGTAGGCCGAGGCGATGGCGACGTTGTGCGCGCCGGCGAGGTCCCGCCGCAGCACGTAGCCGAGCACGCCCCGCGGCATGCCCGGGCCGGAGCTGATCACCTGCACCGGCGCGTCGGGCTCGACCGCCGCGCGCCAGTTGTGGCGCATGGCGCGGCGGAAGCGCTGGTAGGCGCGCGGCGTGAACGGCGCCAGCTCGAACATGGCGTCAAAGTTCTGCTCCAGCAGCTTCACCACCGGGCCGCCCACGTACACGCCGCTGTCGCACCAGCCGCGCTCGATGCCGTCGCCCGCGTACTCGGGAGCGATGTTGAAGCCGCCGACGATGGCGTGCTCGCCGTCGACGGCCAGCAGCTTGCGGTGGTTCCTGATGGCGCGGCGCAGGAAGCGGCGCGGGTTGAAGCGCATCACCTTCACGCCGGCCTCGCGCAGCGGCGCGAGGAATTCCTCGCCCACCCCCTCGCAGCCGAAGGCATCGAGCAGCATGCGCACCTCCACGCCCCGCCGGCGGGCGCGCAGCAGCGCCCCGCGCAGCACCGTGGCCGGCCCCTCCTCGCGCATCAGGTAGGTCTCGAGCCTCACGCAGCGCGCGGCGCCGTCGATGCGCCGCTCCATCTCGGCATAGGCATCGTCGACGGTGCCCAGCCAGCGGGCGCGGTAATCCCCCAGGCGCCGTTCCGTGAAGTACATCCCGCGTCCGGCGACGCGGTGGTCGTTGTTTCCCACTTCACGGATACTACACGGATGCCCGCTTCCACCCTGAATGCCCTGCGCCGGCCGCTGGAACAGTTCCTGAAGCACGAAGCCGCCGGCGGCATGATCCTGATGATGGCGACGGTGGCCGCGATGCTGCTGGCCAACTCGCCCCTGGGCGATGACTGGACCGCCGTGCTCGACCACCGGTTGCGGCTCGGCGTGGCGGCCCTGTCCCTCCAGAAGCCCATGCTGCTGTGGATCAACGACGGGCTGATGGCGCTGTTCTTCCTCGTCGTGGGGCTGGAACTCAAGCGCGAGATGGTGGTCGGGCACCTGGCCAGCCTGCGCACCGCCAGCCTGCCGGCGATCACCGCGCTGGGCGGCATGATCGTGCCGGCGCTGGTGTACACGACCTTCAACCACGACAGCGCCGTGGCCATGCGCGGCTGGGCCATCCCCACGGCGACGGACATTGCCTTCGCGCTGGGCGTGCTGTCGCTGCTCGGCCGGCGCGTGTCGCCGGGGCTGAAGGCCTTCCTGCTCAGCATCGCCATCTTCGATGACCTCGGCGCCATCGTGATCATCGCGATCTTCTATACGGACCACCTGTCGCTGCCCGTCCTGGGGATGGCGGTGGTGCTGCTGGCGGCGCTGGTCGCGCTGAACCGCGCCGGCGTGCGCAGCCTCGTGCCCTACCTGGTGATCGGCGCGGCGCTGTGGCTGGCGGTGCTGAAGTCCGGTGTGCACGCGACCCTGGCCGGCGTGATGGTGGCCATGTGCATCCCGCTCAAGGGAGCGGACGGGCAGTCCGAAGGCGCACGCTCGCCGCTGGGCAGGCTGGAGCATGCGCTGCATCCCTGGGTGGCCTATGGCGTGCTGCCGGTGTTCGCGCTGGCCAAT
This sequence comes from Pseudomonadota bacterium, assembly GCA_003242275.1. The sequence goes on from QGUX01000196.1 coordinate 6,491, forward strand.
GCCGGCGTCCCGCTGGACGGGGTGGTGTGGAAGGACCTGCTGCACGACGTGCCCATGGGCATCTCGCTGGGGCTGCTGGTGGGCAAGCCGGTGGGCATCCTGCTGTTCACATGGCTGGCGGTGCGCTCGCGGCTGTGCGAACTGCCTTCCGGCGTGGGCTGGGGGCAGGTGGGCGGCATGTCGGTGCTCTGCGGCATCGGCTTCACGATGAGCCTGTTCATCGCCGGGCTGGCCTTCATCAATGGCACGCCCGTGCATGCGGGGCTGGAGCGCGTGGGCATCCTGCTGGGCACGCTGGCCTCGGGCATCCTGGGGTACCTGTGGCTGAGGGTGCTGCCGGCGCGGCCTGCACCGTCTTGGGGCAGTGTCCCGCCCGATGCGGGGGCCTTCTGTAAG
>QGUX01000383.1 GCA_003242275.1 Pseudomonadota bacterium
GCTCGGCGCGTTACCCCGCGTCGGCGCCGGCATGCTTGCGTTCGAGCCGGAGGAGCATGCCCGTGTAGCCGCCGAGGCTGCGCGGGGCGGAGAGCGCGCCCTGCTCCACCAGCGAGGGCAGCAACGCGTCCTCGCGCAGCAGCGCGGCATGCGCGAAGTCGCTGCCGACGAACACGCGCCGCGCCTGCGCCGCGAGCTGCGCATCCGAGGCCAGCAGCGCCGCGGTGCGCGGCGCGGCCTCGGCCAGGTGCGACAGCCGCGCCTCCAGCAGCGCGGCCAGTTCCGGGCTAGAGCTCAATGACCCCGCCATCGACGAACAGGTCCACGCCGGTGATGAAGCTGGCCTCGTCGGAGGCCAGGAACAGGACGGCGTTGGCGATCTCCCCGGGCGTGCCCATGCGCTTCATCGGCGTGTTGGCGATCATCATCTGCCGCAGCGCATCGGCCGCCTTCTCGTCCATGCCGGGGTTGCGGTAGAGGATGGGCGTCTCGGTGGGGCCGGGGCTGACCATGTTGACGCGGATGCCCTGCGACAGCAGCTCCACCGCGAAGATGCGCGCCACCGCGCGCAGGCCCGCCTTCGCGGCCGCATAGACCACGTTGCCGGGCGCGGCGAGCTGGCTGCCGATGGAGCCGGTGAACACGATGGAGCCGCCCTTGCCCATCAGCGGCAGCACCTTCTGCGCGGCGAAGAAGCAGCCCCTGAGGTTCACGCCGTGCACCTGGTCCCACATCTCCGGCGTCACGGCCGGCACCGGCGCGAAGCCGCCCACGCCGGCGTTGACGAACAGCACGTCGACGCGGCCATGCTTCCCGCGCACCTGCCGCACCACCTCGTCGGTGCTGGCGATGTCGGCGATGTCGGCGCGCACGGCCAGCGTGTCCCCGCCGATCTCCTCGCGCGCGGCCTCCAGCGTCTTCGGGTCGCGGCCGGTGATCACCACCCGGCCGCCCTCCTTCGCGAAGCCCAGCGCGGCCGCGCGGCCGATGCCGCTGTTGCCGCCGATGACCAGCACCACCTTGCCTTCGAACCTTGCGCGCATGCCGGGTTTCCTCGATGCCGTCAGAACAGGGGGAGCGGATTGACCGGGTCCTTCGGCACTTCCATCAGCACGTCCCAGTGCTCGACGATCATGCCGCCGGCGAGGCGGAAGATGTCCACCACCGCCAGCCCGGGATCTCCCCTGTGGCGGATCACGTGGGTGTGCACGATCACGTGGTCGCCGTCGACGAAGGCGCGCTTGATGTGCGTCTCGGCATCGGGAGACTGCCCGCGGATGAAGTCCAGGAACTGCTTGAGTGCCTCGCGCCCCGGCGGCGCCAGCGAACTGTGCTGGATGTAGTCCGGCGAGATGTACTGGTCCACCTTCGATGAATCGAAGGGAATCAGCACGTCGCGGTACATGGCCAGCACGAAGTCGAGGTTCTGCTGTTCCTGTGCGGTGCGTGGCATGCGTCCCCCTCCTGTCCGTGCGGGCGATTCTCGCCCAGCGGCCGCCGAAACTACAGCCCGTAGCGGCGCACCAGCAGCCAGGACAGCACCACCAGCATCAGCACCACCAGCGGCACGCCCACGCGCACGAAGTCGGTGAAGCGGTAGCCGGCCGCCTTCATGACCAGGATGTTGGTCTGGTAGGCCACGGGCGTGGCAAAGCTCAGGTTGGCGCCGAACAGGATGGCCAGCACGAAGGGTTCCATCGGCATGCCCAGCAGGCGCGCCGTCTCCACCGCCACCGGCGCGCCGATGGTGGCGGCGGCCGCGTTGGACACGAAGTTGGTGAGCACGGCGGCGAAGAGCATGAACATGGCCAGCTGCGCGGCCGAGGGCAGGCCGTTCACCAGGAACTCCACGCCCTGCGCCAGCCAGGCCGCCGCGCCGGTGGTGACC
>QGUX01000384.1 GCA_003242275.1 Pseudomonadota bacterium
GTCCATGGAACCGTAGAAGTCGGCCTCGGCGCGCACCTCCTGGCGGCGGGTGCGGGCCTCCTCCTGGGTGATCAGGCCGGCATTGAGGTCGGCGTCGATGGCCATCTGCTTGCCGGGCATGGCGTCGAGGGTGAAGCGCGCGGTCACCTCTGAGATGCGGCCCGCGCCCTTGGTGACCACGACGAAGTTGATCACCGTCAGGATGATGAACACCACCACGCCCACGGCGTAGTTGCCGCCCACCACGAATTCGCCGAAGGACTCGATCACCTTGCCGGCGGCGTCGGTGCCGTTGTGCCCGTTCAACAGCACCACCCGGGTAGAAGCCACGTTCAGCGCCAGTCGCAGCAGCGTGGCCATCAGCAGCACGCTGGGGAAGACGCCGAAGTCCAGCGGGCGGGCGATGTAGAACACCGCCATCAGCACCACCAGCGACAGGGCGATGTTGAAGGTGAACAGCACGTCCAGCGCCAGCGGCGGCAGCGGCAGAACCACCATCGCCAGCACGGCCAGCACTCCCAGCGGCACGCCGATGCCGCTGCGAAGGACGTCACGGATTGAAAGGTTCTGCTGTGCCTGTTCCATTCTTCATCAAGCCGGGGGCATGTCGATCCGCGGCGGTTCCGGCATCGGGGCCCTGCCGGCCCTGGCCGCGCGGAGCTGGAAGATGTAGGTCAGCACCTGCGCGACGGCCACGTAGAACCCCGACGGAATTTCGTCACCGATCTCCACATGGCGATGCAAGGCGCGGGCCAGCGGCGGCGCCTCGAAGATCGGGACCTTGTGTTCGGAAGCGACTTCACGAATTCGCAAGGCGACGAGGTCCACGCCCTTGGCAACCACCCGCGGGGCGCGCATGGTCTTCTCGTCGTAGCGCAGGGCCACCGCGTAGTGCGTCGGGTTCACGACGACCACGTCGGCGCGGGGCACCTCCTCCATCATCCGGCGCTGGGCCACTTCGCGCTGCAGGGCACGGATGCGGCCCTTGACCTCGGGCGAGCCCTCGGCGTCCTTGTGCTCGCGGCGCACTTCCTCGCGGGTCATGCGCATGTCCTGCTTGTACTGCCAGAGCTGGAAGGGCACGTCCACGGCGGCAATCAGCACCAGCGCCGCTGTCAACGCGATCAGCGCATGGCCGGCCAGCGAGATGGCATGGCCGATGGCCGCTTGGATGGACTCGGAACCCAGCCCCATCAGCCTGTCGGCGTTCACCCGCAGCACGATGTAGGCGACCAGGGCCACCACGCCGAACTTGGCCAGCGCCTTGCCCAGCTCCACCAGGCTGCGCAGACTGAACATGCGCTTGATGCCGGAGACCGGGGACATGCGCTTGAAATCCGGGGTGATGGCCTTGCCGCTGATGGCCCAGCCGCCGATGGCCAGGGGCGCGGCCAGCGCCGCGATCAGGGTGGCCAGCAGCACCGGCGCCACGGCGGTCAGGGCCGCCACGGCCAGCTGCGAGAAGGCCTGCGCCATGGCGCTGGCATCGAAGGCCTGCTCGCGCGTCACCGTCAGGCCGCCACGCATCATTTCGCCGAGCCGTGCGCCGATGGAATTCCCTGCCAGGGTCAGCACCGCGCCGGCCGTCACCATCACCGCCGCCGTGGTCAGCTCACGCGATCGCGGGACGCGGCCTTCCTTGCGCGCATCCCGCAGCCGTTTGGGTGTGGGTTCTTCTGTTCGGTCGTGGCGGTCGGTCTCGGCCATCTCAGCCTCCGCCCATCAGCCGTGCCGCCAGCGCCAGGGTCTCGCGCATCAGCGCGGTGAAGCCCGACTGCATCGCCGGCAGGCCGGCGAGGATGATCAGCAGGCCCCCGAGGAGGGTGGCCGGGAAGCCGATGGCGAACAGGTTCAGCGTCGGCGCGGCGCGGACCACCACGCCG
>QGUX01000197.1 GCA_003242275.1 Pseudomonadota bacterium
ATCATGCGCACCTACGGCCTGTCGCTCGAGGAAGCCGGGCGCGCGAAGAAGGAAGGCGGCCTGCCGGCCAACTACCAGACCGACGTGCTCGATCCCTTCATCGACGACATGACGCAGCAGATCAGCCGTTCGCTGCAGTTCTACCTGGCTTCCGGCACCGGCCGCGAGCAGCCGGAGAAGGTGCTGGTGTGCGGCGGCTGCGCCAACATCCCCGGCGTCGCCGACGTCGTGCAGAGCCGCATCGGCATCGAGGCCGAGAAGGGCGACCCGCTCGGCCAGATGCGCATCTCCTCGCGCGCGCGCGCCCAGGCCGTGCAGCGCGACGCCACTTCACTTCTGACCGCGTGCGGTCTGGCCCTGCGGAGCTTCGACTGACATGCCTCGCATAAACCTCCTCCCCTGGCGCGAACAGCAGCGCATCGAGCGCAAGAAGGCGTTCGGCGTCGGCATGTTCGCGGCGCTGGTCGGCGCCGCGGCCGTGGCCGGCGTGGCGTGGTTCGTGATGAACCAGATGATCGACGCGCAGCGCGACCGCAACAACCGCCTGCGCGCCGAGATCCGCGAGCTCGACAAGAAGATCGAGGAGATCAACAGCCTCGACCAGCAGAAGCAGCAGCTGATCGCGCGCATGCAGATCATCGAGACGCTGCAGCGTTCGCGACCGGAGATCGTGCACGTGTTCGACACGTTCCCGCGCATCATCCCGGACGGCGTCTACCTGACGTCGATGACGCAGTCGGGGCGGCAGTTCAAGATCCTGGGCGTCACGCAGTCCGCTACCCGCGTGTCCAACTTCATCCGCGCCATCGAGGGCTCCGAGTGGCTGAGGTACAAGGGACTCGAGGGCATCGACCGCAACAACTTCACGCTGAACCTGGAACAGGTCGCGGCTGCGGCCCCGGCGCAGGCTTCCGCCCCGGCGCGTGCGAACCGCCAGTAGGCCGCAGGACAATCCATGAACCTCGAAGAACTCAAGCAACTCGATCCGAAGGATCCCGGCCGCTGGCCCTTCGCGGTCCGCGCCGGCGTGATCGCGATCTTCTTCGTGCTGGCCGCCGTGCTGCTGGTGTGGCTGGGCGTCTGGAACCGCAACAAGGACGAGCTGGCCAAGCTCGAGAAGGAAGAGGTCACGCTGCGCAACGAGTTCAAGACCAAGCACGCCAAGGCCGTGAACCTCGAGCTGTACAAGCAGCAGCTCGCCGAGATCGAGGCCTCTTTCGGCGCCATGCTGCGCCAGCTCCCGGGCCGCACCGAGATGGACGGCCTGCTCAACGACATCTCCCAGGCCGGCAGCGGCGTGGTCGTGCAGGACCTGTTCCAGCCGCAGGCCGAGGTGCCGCGCGACTTCTATGCCGAGCAGCCGATCAAGATCCGCGTCAGGGGCAGCTACCACCAGCTGGCCGAGTTCGTCAGCACCATCGCCGCCCTGCCACGCATCGTGACGCTGCATGACGTGAGCATCACCGCCCCGCGCGGTGCGGCGTACGACCAGCTGCAGATGGACCTGACGGCCCGCACGTACCGCTACCTCGACGAAGAAGAGATCGCGGCCCGGACGTCCGAACAGAACCGCAACAACCGCAACCGCAGGCAGCGATGATCAGAAAGGCAATCCCATTGCTGGCGCTGGCGCTGGCTGCCGGCTGCTCGTCGAAGGACGAGGACCTGGCGCGCTTCATCGCGCAGACCAAGCAGGAGCAGCCCACCGGCATCGAGCAGCTCCCGCAGATCAAGCCCTACGAGAGCTTCACTTACGCCGCACAGCACCTGCGTTCGCCGTTCGTGCCCGGCGGCTCGGGCGAATCCAGCCGCGTGCGGCCGAACAGCACGCGCAACCGCGAGCACCTCGAGCAGTTCCCGCTCGACACGCTGCAGATGAAGGGGACGATGGACATCGGCGGCCGCACCTACGCCCTGGTGCAGACTCGCGACGGCATCGTGCACCGCGTGCTGCCTGGCAATTACCTGGGCCAGAACGAGGGCAGGATCACCGGCATCGAGCCCTCGCGTATCAGCATCATCGAGATCGTGCCCGATGGACTTGGTGGATTCATGGAGCGCCCGGCCTCGCTGACCTTGGCCGAATGATGGCAGGAGAGATTCGAAATGAACCGTAGTATCGCCATAACCCCGACGTTGCGCGGCATGCTGCTGGCGGCGCTGGCCATCATCGCCGCTCCGGGCGTCATGGCCGCACAGTCCGGCAACACGCTGCAGTCGGTGGACGTGCAGCCGCTGGGCACGCAGGGCGTGCAGGTCGTCCTGACCACCAGTGCCCCGGCTACCGAGCCGCATGCCTTCTCCATCGAGAACCCGGCACGCGTCTCCCTGACGCTGCAGGACACCGCACTGGGCGTGGCGCAGCGGCGCATGGACGTGCGCAGCAACGGCCTGGACAGCGTGCTGTTCGCCGAGGCCGACGGGCGCACCCGGGTGGTGCTGAACCTCGACCAGACCCTGCCGTACACCACGCGCGTCGACGGCAACCGCATCATCGTGACGCTGGGCGCTGCCGCCGCCGGTGCCAGTGCCGGTGCAGCCGTCGCCGCGGCGCCGCAGGCCGGTGCAGGTACGACCGCCGCGCCGCTGCCGCGCATGGGCCGCGGCATCCAGACCATCGACTTCCGCCGCTCCGGCGACGGCTCGGGCGCCGGCCGCCTGATCGTGCGACTGGGAGATCCGCGTACGCCGGTGAACCTGCGCCAGCAGGGCAACCAGATCGTGGTCGACTTCGTGGGCGCCGAGCTGCCCGCGGAGCTGCGCCGCCGCTATGACGTGACCGACTTCGCCACCCCGGTCACCGGCTTCGACGCGCTGGGCACCGCCAACGGCGCGCAGATCGTCATCAACGCCTCGGGTGACTTCGAGCAGCTGGCCTACCAGGCCGAGGACCAGTACGTCATCGAGGTGCAGCCGCGGCGCCAGCTGCGCGCCAACGTGATCGACCGCCCGACCTACACGGGCGAGCGCATGAGCGCCAACTTCCAGGACATTCCCGTGCGCACGCTGCTGTCGCTGATCGGCGAGACCAGCGGCCGCAACATCTTCGTCGACGATTCCGTGTCCGGCAGCGTGACGCTGCGCTTCGAGAGCCTGCCCTGGGACCAGGTGCTGGACATCGTGCTGCGCCTGAAGGGCCTGGACAAGCGCGTGCATGACAACGCCATCATCATCGGACCCACGGCGCAGCTCGCCGCCCGCGAGAAGGCCGAGCTGGCCGCGCGCCAGGAGGTGCAGGAGCTGGCGCCGCTGCGCACCGAGGTGGTACAGGTCAACTTCGCCAAGGCCCAGGACATCGCCACGCTGATCCGTTCGCAGGGCAGCGGCTCGCTGCTGTCCTCGCGCGGCAATGTATCCGTGTATCCGGGCATCAACGCGCTGCTGATCCAGGACACCGCCGAGAGCATCGCCGCGATCCGGGACCTGGTGTCGCAGCTCGACATCCCCGTGCGCCAGGTGCGCATCGAGGCCCGCATCGTGGCCGTCAGCGAGGACTTCCAGCGCCAGCTCGGTGTGCGCTTCGGCGCCACCGGCGTGCGCTCCAACGGCTCCCGCGGCGTGTTCGGCACCACGGGCACCGGCGAGGGCACGGACGTGATCCTCGATTCCGCGCTGAACAACATCTCCGGTGGCGGCGGCCCGTTCCCGGTGGACATCCCGGCCGGCCCCAACCGCTACAACGTGGACCTGCCGGTGGCCAACCCGGCCGGCAGCATCGCCTTCATGCTGCTGGGCAGCGACTACCTGCTCGACCTCGAGCTGTCGGCGGCCCAGAACGAGGGCCAGGGGGAGGTGATTTCCTCGCCCAGCATCATCGTCGCCAACCAGCAGGAGGCCGTCATCGCCCAGGGCACGGAGATCCCGTACCAGGAGGCGGCCTCGAGCGGCGCCACGTCGGTGTCGTTCAAGGATGCCAAGACCTCGCTGTCGGTGACGCCGCTGATCACTCCCGACAACCGGCTGATCCTCGACATCGTGGTGATGAAGGAGCGGCCGGGCCAGTTCGTGGTGGGCGTGGGCGGCGGCCAGATCCCCGCCATCGACTCCAGCGAGATCCGTACCCGGGTGGTCGTCAACGACGGCGAGACCGTCGTGCTGGGCGGCATCCTCGAGACGGAGCGGCGCGAGACCGTGAAGAAGGTGCCGCTGCTGGGTGACGTGCCCATCTTCGGCCATCTCTTCAAGACCACGGACCGGGTCAACAACAAGGACGAGCTGCTGATCTTCGTCACGCCCAAGATCGTGCGCGAAGGCGCGCGCGTCAACTGAGGCCAACCGGACGGAACCAACGGACATGAATATGCGTAACAAGATTCTTGGTTCACTTCTTGCCTTGGTGCTGGTGGCCTGCGGAAGCGACGATGCCTTCGTCGGTGGTGGCAATGGCCCCGGCCCTGGTCCTGGCCCGGGTCCTGGGCTGCCCGAGGTCGCACACTTGGTGTTGGCCTCGAGCGCTACGTCGATCCCAGCAGACGGTTCGCAGGCTGCGGAGATTCGCGCGCTGCTGCTCGACGAGAATCGCGTCGCCGTCCCGGGCGTGCCCGTGACTTTTTCAGCCGACTCTGGAGCCCTGAGCGCAGGCGTCGTGCAGAGCGGCGATGACGGCTATGCCGTCGTTACACTTACGAATGGTGGCGACAGCACGCCTCGCAGCATCGTCGTGACCGCAACGGCGGAGGAATGGACGGCGACTGTGACGGTTGGCGTGGGTACGGTGGTTTCCTCCACGCCAGTGAGCAGCATCAAGCTGCTCTCAAGCTCAACGACGATGCCGTCGGACGGCTCTGCTCCGGCAACCATTGTGGCTGTGGTCCTGGGCGAGGGTAACCTTGCGCTCGCCGGGGTGCCGGTCTCCTTCTCGGCCGATTCGGGTGGCCTGGTCGTGACGCGTGGCGTCACGGACAACAACGGCGAGGCGGTGGCGATCCTCAATACCGCGGGTGATACCTCGACTCGCACGATCGCGGTGACGGCGATGGCTGGCAGTGAAGACGACACGATAACCGTGGATGTGGTGCCTGCCATTTCCGGCACTTCGGTCCGCATCGGTAATGGCGCGTTCACCAGCTTCGTGCCGAATGTCATCGGTATTGCCCCGTCGAGCATCTCTGCCGGTGGCAGCACGACACTGGTCGTGAACCTGGTTCGGCAGGACGGTTCTCTGTATACCTCGCCGGTGACGGTCTCGTTCAATTCTCCGTGCGTGGCAGCCCAGACGGCTGAGTTCCGCGTGGGTGACCAGGCGCAGTCGAGCGTGACCACCACCACGGGTCAGGTGAACGTCACCTACGTGGCCAAGGGCTGTCAGGGTGGCGACACAATCTCAGCCCGTGCGAGCGTCGAGGGCCAGATCCTTGAGGCTACTGGTATCGTGACCGTTGCGCCGGCTTCGGCGGGCGCCATCGCGTTCGTGTCGGCTGCGCCGGAGAACATCGCCCTGAAGAATACCGGTGAGGCATCGAGGCCCGAGACCAGCATCGTGGTCTTCAAGGTGACCGACGCGACCGGTGGTCCGGTTGCCGGTCAGCGGGTGAATTTCAGTCTCAGCACGGATGTGGGTGGTATCTCCCTGTCTACGACCAGCGAGGTGACGGACGCCCTCGGCAACGTGCAGGTGGTGGTGAACTCAGGTACGGTCGCCACGACGGTGAGGGTGGCGGCGTCGCTGGATGACAAGCCGCTGATCAGTACGCAGTCGAGCGCCCTGACCATTTCGACGGGTATTCCGACCCACCAGCGTTTCTCGCTGTCGGTCGACCGGTTCAACATCGACGCCTTTGGTGTCGACGGCGTGGAAACCACGATCACGGCCAGGCTGGGCGACCGCTTCGGCAACCCGGTGCCCGATGGAACGCCGGTGTCGTTCCAGGCAGAGGCGGGTGGCTCTATCGATCCGCAGTGCTTCACCGGACCTACGTACGGGTTTGAGGTCGGTACATGCTCCGTGAAGTTCAGGAGCCATGGCGATCGCATGCCGGATGGTCGCGTGAGCATTCTGGCGACAGTCATCGGTGAGGAGTCGTTCCTGGACCTGGATGGCGATGGAACGTTCAGCGAAGGCGACCACTTGCTCGAAGACCTGTCCGAGCCGTGGCTCGATCTGGATGAGAATGGTGTGTATGACGTTGATCAGGAGCCGTTCTACGACTTCTTCCCGGATCAGAGCTATACGTACGGCGACGGTCCGCTCAACAAGGGCTTCAACGGCGTGTTGTGCGACTTCGAATGTGCGCAGAGCCCCACGATCGGTCTCGGTCGCCAGACCGTGCTGGTTTTGTCTGCCGGCGGGCAGGTGAGGCTGGACCTCACGTCCCACGATCCCAGCAATCCGATTCCTATGACGGTGGACGGCCGGGAGCGGGTCACGTTCTGGGTCAGGGATGTGAATGGCAACCCGTTGCCGCAGGGCAGCAAGGTGTCCGTTTCGCTTGACAAGGTCACGGAGGCCATGGAGTTGAAGGTCCTCGGCGTGTCGAGCCAGGACGTGCCGTCGACGAACGCGAAGCCCGGTTTCCAGGTTGATGGCGAGACTTCGTTCTCGTTCGAGATCATGGCGTCCAAGTCGGTTGGAACCGGCTTCCTGACGGTGACCGTCGAAGTCCCCGGCAGGAGCCCGGTCTCCTGGACGTTTGACTTGGCCGTGAACTGAGGCGACGTCTTCGGACAATCGGCATCAAAGACGAGGCCGCCTTCGGGCGGCCTCGTCTTTTTTCAACCGCCCTCCGTTAGCCGTACCACCCTGCTGGCATAATCCAGCCGATCCATGCTCGGCAAGCGCAACCTCTACCTGATCGGCCCCATGGGCACCGGCAAGACCGCCGTGGGCAAGCACCT
>QGUX01000385.1 GCA_003242275.1 Pseudomonadota bacterium
CCCGCCGCCGCGCCGCCGCCAGCCTGGATCCGGCCCTCGTGCGCCTGGGCGAGGCGCTGCCCGACCCGCAGCTCTTCCCGCCCGCGGCGCTGCGCGCCAGCCTGGCGCGGGTGGCGCGGCGCACGCCGCTGCAGCTCGCCACCTATCCGCGCCGCCGCGATGGCAGCCCGGCGCTGCTGGCGCAGGTAGCCGCCCACTACGGCCGCATCGGCGCGTGGCTCGATGCCGGCGAGCTGGTGATCACCAATGGCTGCATGGAAGCGCTGGCACTGGCGCTGCGCGCGGTGGCGCGGCCGGGCGACACCATCGCGGTGGAGTCCCCGACCTATTTCGGCTTCCTGCAGCTCGCCGAGGACCTGGGCGTGAAGGTGCTGGAGGTGCCCATGCATCCGGAGCAGGGCATCTCGATCCCGGCGCTGCGCGAACTGCTGGCGGGGCGCGCCGGGCGCGAGGTGCGCGCCTGCGTGACCATCGCCAACTTCAGCAATCCCACCGGCGCGCTGCTGCCCGAGGCACGAAAGCGCGAGCTGGTGCGGCTGTGCCGCGAGGCCGACATCGCGCTGATCGAGGACGACATCTACGGCGACCTCGCACTGGACGGCTCGCGCCCGAAACCCTGCAAGGCCTTCGATACCGACGGGCGCGTGCTGCTGTGCTCCTCGTTCTCGAAGATGCTCGCGCCCGGCGCGCGCGTGGGCTACATCGCCGCCGGCCGCCATGCCGAGGAGGTGCGTGCCATGAAGCAGGTGATCTCCGGCGCCACCGCGATGCTGCCGCAGGAGATGCTGGCGGATTACCTGGCGGCCGGGCGGCTGGCGCGCCACCTGTCGCGGCTGCGGGCGCGTTGCGCCGCGCAGCTCGCCCGCCTTTCGGGGCTGGTGCAGGACCATTTCCCGCCCGGCACGCGCCTGTCGCGGCCGCGCGGCGGCTTCGTGCTGTGGGCGGAGCTGCCGGGCGAGGTGGATACCCTGGCGCTGTACGAGCGCGCCCGCGGCGCCGGCATCGACTACGTGCCCGGCGCGCTGTTCTCGGCGTCGGGGCGCTACCGCAACTGCCTGCGCCTGAATGCCGGCTTTCCGGTGACCGCGGACACGGAGCGGGCCATCGCCCGGCTCGGCGCGCTGCTGTCCGGCCGCTGAGCCGTCAGAACGCGCTCTTCACCACGCCGCCGTCCACGCGCAGCGCCGCGCCGGTGGTGGCCGAGGCCAGCGGGCTGGCGGTGTACACGATCAGCGCCGCCACCTCGTCGGGGCTGGCGAAGCGCTGGATGATGGAGGTGGGCCGGCGCTGGCGGATGAAATCCCTCTCCATCTCCTCGAAGCTGGCGGCGCCCGAGCGCTGCAGCGCGCCCTGCGCCCGCGGTCCCTCGCGGTCCCAGGTGGGGCCGGGCAGGATGCTGTTGACCGTGATGCCGGTGCCGGCGTTGATCTCGGCCAGGCCGCGCGCGGTGGCGATCACCGCCGCCTTCACCGCGCCGTAGGCGATGCTCTCGGTGGGGATGTTCAGCGCGCTCTCGCTGGAGATGAAGATGATGCGTCCCCAGTTGCGTTCGCGCATGCCCGGCAGGTAGTGGCGCGAGAGTCGCACGCCCGACATCACGTTGAGCTGCCAGCTGTCGTCCCACTGCCTGTCGGTGGAGGCGAGGAAGTCGGAGGCGATCATGCCGCCGACGTTGTTGACCAGGATGTCCACGCGCGGATGCGCCGCCACCAGCTTCGCCACCTCCCCGGGATCGGTGACGTCGGCGCGGAAGGCCAGCGGCAGGCGGCCGGTCTCCTGTTCCAGATTCGGAAGCGGGGCGCCGATCTCGGCCTGTGGGGGGTGGTTGTAGATACCCGGGGGGCTTTCTTCCGGAAAAGGCGCGGGGGGGCGTGAGCG
>QGUX01000198.1 GCA_003242275.1 Pseudomonadota bacterium
CCCACACACCGGCCGCGCCCCCCGCCCTCCCGGCCGGGGCCCCCCCGCAGGCCCCCCCCCCCCCCCCGGGGCAGGGGCGCCCGCGGGGGGGGCCCCCCGGGGCGCCCCCCCCCCCCCCCCACCCCCGCCATGATCAGCACGGCCACGGGAGCCCGGGGCGTGCGCGGCAGCTCGCGGGTGGAGTCGATCACCATCAGGCCGGCCACCGAGTGCAGCGCCGCCACCTGCTCGGCGCTGCCATGGACCAGCAGCACGTCGCCGGCGGACAGCGGCACCTCGCGCGCCGGCGGGCGGCTGTGCAGCAGGTCGGTGCTGCCGTTGTCGCGGCCGATCACCTGCACCTGGTGGGTTTCCTCGAAACGCACGTTGCTGAGCATGCGTCCCACCAGCGGCGAGTCGTTGCCGATCACCACCTCGGCCAGCCGCATGTCCGGGTGCTGCTCGGCCGGCCGCACCAGCTCCCTCACCCCGAACACGGCGGCGAACTCGCGCAGGCCCTCGGGCGTATCGCACAGGCGCAGCACGTCGCCGGCTTCCAGCACCAGGTCCTCGTCCGGTCCCAGTTCCGCGCCCTGCCGCTCCACCGCGGTGACCGGCAGCTTCTGGCCCAGCGCCCGCTGCACGCGTCCCAGGCTGCGCCCGACCAGCCGGCGGTGCTCGGCGTTGAGTTCCACCTCGGCCTCGTAGCGACGCGCCGCGGCGATGCCCGCCACCGGCGCATCCGGCAGCAGCCGCGGCGCGACCAGCCACAGGTACACCAGCGCCACGGCGAAGCCGCCGGCCGCGATCCGGGTGAAGTCGAACACGCCCATCGACGGCATGCCGAGGTCGCCGGCGATGGACAGCACCAGCACGTTGGTGGAGGTGCCGATGGCGGTGAGCGTGCCGCCGGCCAGCACCGCGAAGGCCACCGGCATCAGCGTGCGCGACGGCGAGGTGCCGGTGCGCTGGGCCAGCCCCAGCAGCACCGGCAGCAGCAGCACCACCAGCGGCGTGTCGTTGATGAAGGCGCTGGCCGCGCCGGCGACGAGGATGGCCACCAGCAGGCCCAGCAGGGGGTTGAGGCCCCACAGCCGCGTCAGCAGCCGCACCATGGGCTCGAGCGCGCCGGTCACGGTCAGGCCGCGCGCCAGGATCATCAGGCAACAGATGGCCACCAGCGCCGGGTGCCCGAAGGAGCCCAGCACCTCCACCTCGGTGAGCTGGGCATCGCGCGAGAAGTAGGGAAAGAAATGGAAGATGACCAGCAGTACCAGCAGCAGCAGCACCGAGACCATCTCCACCCGCATCCACGGGCGCGTGTACAGGTAGAAGGCGCCCGCTGCCGTCAGCAACGTCACCAGGGCATGCGTGTCCGGCAACTCCATCCGCGCGGATGTTAGCGGCAAGCGCGCCGGTGATGGGCGCGGATGTGCCCCACCGGCGCGGCAGGCCCGTCATCGCCGCGCCGCGGGCCGGCGCCGGCGTGCATCAGGGGCGCAGCGGCAGTCCCAGCGCCCTGGCCACCGGCTCGCTGCGGATCTCGCCGTCGGCCACGTTCAGGCCGCGGCGGAAGTGCGGGTCGGAGGACAGCGCGCGGGCCACGCCGGCATCGGCCAGCGCGCGGATGTAGGGCAGCGTGGCGTGCGTCAGCGCCGCGGTGGAGGTGCGCGGCACGGCGCCGGGCATGTTGGTCACGCAGTAGTGCACCACGCCATGCTCGATGAAGACCGGATCGTCGTGGCTGGTGGGACGGCTGGTCTCGAAGCAGCCGCCCTGGTCGATGGCGATGTCCACCAGCACCGAGCCCGGCCGCATGCCCGCCACCATCCCGCGCGTCACCAGCCGCGGTGCGGCCGCGCCGGGAATCAGCACCGAGCCGATCACCACGTCGGCCTGCTGCACCAGCCGCTCGATGGTGTCGCGGGTGGAGTACTCGGTCTTGAGGCCGTTGCCGAACTCGCTGGCGAGCTGGCGCAGCCGGGGCAGCGAACGGTCGACGACGGTGACGTCGGCGCCGGCGCCCAGCGCCATGCGTGCGGCCTGGCTGCCGGCCACGCCACCGCCCAGCACCACCACGCGCGCCGGGGGCACGCCGGGCACGCCACCGAGCAGCAGTCCGGCGCCCGACTGCGCCTTCATCAGGCACCACGCGGCCACCGGCACCGCCATGCGCCCGGCGATCTCGCTCATCGGCGCCAGGAGCGGCAGGCTGCCGTCGGGCGCGGTGATGGTCTCGTAGGCGATCGCCGTGCAGCCCGAGGCCATCAGCGCCTCGGCCAGGGCGCGATCGGCGGCCAGGTGCAGGTAGGTGAACAGGGTCTGGCCGGGCTTGAGGCGCCGGCACTCCACCGGCTGCGGTTCCTTCACCTTGACGATGAGCCCGGCGCCGGCGAACAGCGCTTCCACGTCGGGCTCGATGCGTGCCCCGGCCGCTTCGTACTCCCGGTCGGGGAAGCCTGCGCCCTCGCCCGCCCCCGCCTCGACGACGACCTCATGGCCGCCCGCGGCCAGCTCGCGCACGCCGGCAGGCGTCAGCGCGACACGGTATTCGCGGTTCTTGATCTCACGCGGCACGGCGATGCGCATGGGTTCCTCGTGCGCGGTGAATTTCGAGACGCCACGTCCCGGTGGATCCGGGCAAAAAAAAGCCCCGACCAAGGGTCGGGGCTAAAATATAACGTGGAAACGGGGGGTCTTGTTCCACGACTATCGAGACGCGAACGGCGAAAACGCCATCGCTCTCGAGGTGGAACTATACACAATCCGGCCCCGCCGAGTCATGACAATTTTGTTGTCATGCGTCACATTCGCCCTCGTCAGCGAGCCGGAAGGGCCCTACATGCCGGCCACCCGGCCCCCGATGTCGTCGTTTGCCAACAGCCCGGGGCGCCCCAGCCGGGCATGCTGCGATGCAATAATCTCGTCGTCCCGGCGGACGGCATTGCGCAGGAAGGCCAGCACCGGGGCGGCCTCGGGCGAGCGGGCGCGGGGACCGAGCACCATGACGCGGGCCACCGGGTCGAACACCGGCCCGCAGGGCAGCACCCGGCCGGCCCGCATGTGGGCCGCCATCTCGATGTCGAAGAACATGCCCACGCCCTTGCCGGCCAGCACCATCTGCAGCAGCGTGTCCATGAACGGCGGGCGGGCGGCGATGTTGTAGGGCACCACGCCCTTCTTGTGGAACTGCTCCAGCGTCCACTGCGTGATGCGGAAGTGGTCCGGGCAGAGCAGGAACGGCAGGTCGTTCAGCGCCCTGAGTCCCTGCAGCACCGGCCGCACCAGCGTCGGCACGCCGTACAGCGACCAGCTGATGCGCGAGACCACCTCGGTGGTGACGCCGTCGTCGGCATCCGGCAGGGCGCCGGTGTACAGCAGCACGTCCGCCTCGCCCCGCCGCACCGTGCTGGCGCCGTCGGTGCTCGGCGCAAAGGGCACGAACTGCAGGTCGATGTGCGGATGCATCTCCTGGAAGCGGGCCAGCGCCGGCTTGATCCGCCGCTCCATCAGCAGCGGCCCGATCATGGCGCGGATGGTCACCGGCACCGGTGCCGCCCGGCGCCGCTCGGACGTCAGCGCGGTCTGCGCCACCACCAGTTCGCGCGCCCGCGCCAGGAACTCACGCCCCTCGGCGGACAGTTCACAGGTGGCGCCACGGTGGCGTTCGAAGAGCTGGTATCCCAGGTACCGCTCCATCGACTTGATCTGCGAGCTGACGGAAGGCTGGCTGATGCCGAGCCTCTCGGCAGCCTTCCTGAAGTTGCCATCCTCGGCAACGGCCACGAACACTTCGAGCTTTCGAAACGTCAGAGCCATGGTCTCCCCCCCTCCCTTACGCCGGGAGGGTGGTACATGGCCGCCCTCCTCAAAACGTGTGATATGCGAAGAATCGCGCACTGCCGGGTCCCATGGCAACCTGCGTGACAACTATTCGTTAAATAGCCTTTCAGTTATTGCCAACCTCGCAAGTCGCTGATTTTATTGCCGGGACAGCGATTTACTGCCCTTGCCAACTGTCTTCCGCGTAGGCGAAGAACCGGAAATCGCGCTCGTACAGGCGGTAGACCCGCGCCGCCAGGGCCGAGTCATAGACCGGCGGCTCCTGCCGGGGACTGACATTGCGGTGCGTGGACAGCGCGCGCTCCACCGCCGGCCCGGCCAGCCCGATGCGCCCGAAGACCTGCCGCATGCCGTCGCGGAACTCCTCCTCCATGCGAAAACAGCGCTCGTAGCGCAGCCGGTGCATCAGCAGCACGGCGTGCTGCCCGTCCCAGTGGTGGTCGCGGCGGCCGGCGGGCTGGCTTTCCACGTAGGCGACGAAGGTGGCGAAGGGAATGGCCTCGCCCTCCCGGCCGCCGGCCAGGCCGGCCGCGCGCGCGAAACGCCTCAGGCGCGGCAGCTCCCGCCGCCGGATGCTGCGCGAGTAGCCCCGCTCGTGGCCGTAGGCGAACTTGTTCTGCCAGGCCGAGCGCAGCCGCGCATAGGGATTGCGCACGAAGCAGAAGAACTGGTACTCGCCGGGAAAGGACAGCGCGTGCACGTAATCGCGCACCGGCGCGAACGGGAAACGCCGCGCATTGCGGAACAGCCGGTAGCGACCCTGCGAAGGATCGGTCCAGCCACGCACCTCGCGCAGCGAATCGGTCAGCGCCTGGCGGAAGCTCTTGGTGCCCACCTTGGGATTGAGCACCACCACCGTGCGGTGGGCGCGGTCCACGTAGGTCTTGAAGGGCGAGAAGTGATGCTCGCCGAGCATCCCGAGAAAGCCGCGCCAGCCGGGCGCGGGATCGAAGCCTGGGGGAACGTGCTGCATCAGTCGATGAAAAACGCCGCGATGAACAGGCCCAGCATCACGAAGGCGATGGCGATCTTCGCAACGGTGCCGATGAGGAATCCGATCCACGCGCCGACGCCGACCTCCACCGCGCGCGAGGTGCCCGGCCGCGCCAGCAGCTCGCCGGCGACCGCGCCGATGAACGGCCCGACGACGATGCCGATGAAACCGGCCAGGAAGCCCAGCAGCGCCCCGAGCGCCGCGCCGGTCACCGCCGCGCGGCTGGCGCCGACCCGCTTCGCGCCCAGTGCCGCGGCCACGGCCTCGGCGATGAGCGACAGCACGGTGAGCGCGGCCAGCACCGCCAGCATGCCGGCGCCGACGCGGCTGAAGTCATCCGCCCAAGCCACCAGCAGCATGCCGCCCAGCATCAGCGGGATGCCGGGCAGGAGCGGCAGCAGCGTGCCCGCGAGGCCCGCCAGCACCAGGATGATCCCGAGGACCCACAGCAGCGTGCCCGAATCCATGATGCAGTCATCGTAGCGGCGATACGATTCGTGGTACATAGCGGGCAGGACGTTCAGGGAGAGCAATCCCATGGTTCTCATCGTGGTCCTGGCAGTGCTGGTGGTCCTGGTGATCTGGGGCGTGGCCGTCTACAACCGGCTCATCGCCGCGCGCAACAACTTCAGGAACGCGTTCGCGCAGATCGACGTGCAGCTCACGCGCCGTTACGACCTGATCCCCAACCTGGTCGAGACGGCCAGGGCTTACCTCAAGCACGAGCGCGAGACGCTCGAGGCGGTGATCAGCGCACGCAACACCGCGGTGGCGGGACTGAAGGCGGCGGCCGCCGATCCGGCCAGCGCCGCCGCGCTGACGCAGCTGTCCGGCGCCGAGGCCGGGCTCAGCGGCGCGCTGGGCCGGCTGTTCGCGCTGGCCGAGGCCTATCCGGACCTCAAGGCCAACACCACGATGATGCAGCTGTCCGAGGAACTCACCTCCACCGAGAACCGCGTGGCCTTCGCCCGCCAGGCGTTCAACGACGCGGTGATGCACTACAACAACGCGCGCGAGATGTTCCCGAATTCCATCATCGCCGGCTGGTTCAGCTTCCAGCCCGCGAAGATGCTCGACGCGCCGGCACCTGAAAAGCGCGAGCCGCCGCGGGTCAGCTTCGCCTGAGGGCGGGCCTGAGCCGCCAGGATGGACTTCTTCGGCGCACAGGCGCGGGCGCGGCGCGGTTCCCGCCTGCTCGGCTGCGCCTACGCGGCCTGCTTCACCGCCGTGGTGGTGGTGCTGGGCATGCTCGTGCTGTCGGTGCTGCGCTTCACCTACGCCATGGGGCGGCACGGCGATCCGCTCGAGGCCTCGCTGTGGACCTGGGCGGCGCACCACCCGGGCACGGTACTGGTGGTGCTGCTGGCGCTGGTGGGCTTCATCGGCGGCGCCAGCCTGCTGCGCATGGTGCAACTGCGCGCCGGCGGCGGCTACGTGGCGCGCAGCCTCGGCGGCGTGCGCGTGGACCGCAACGCCGTGGACCCGCGCCGGCGCATGCTTTCCAACGTGGTCGAGGAGATGGCCATCGCCTCGGGCGTGCCCATGCCCGAGGTGTACGTGCTCGAGCAGGAGGAAGGCATCAACGCCTTCGCGGCCGGCCACACGCCGGCCGACGCCGCGGTGGCGGTGACGCGCGGCGCGCTGGCCCGGCTCAACCGCGAGCAGCTGCAGGGCGTGGTCGCGCACGAGTTCAGCCACATCCTCAATGGCGACATGCGCATCTCCCTCCGCCTGCTGGGCATGAACCACGGCCTGATGGCGGTAGCCGCGGCCGGCCGCACCATGCTGCGCGCGGCCCGGCACGCCGACCGCGCCGCCGTCTGGCTGGTGGTCATCGGCGTGGCGCTGGCCGTGGTCGGCTACATCGGCTGGATGTTCGCGCGGCTGCTGCAGGCCTGGCTCTTAAAAAAAACTGACCCACCCACGGAAGAGGAAAGA
>QGUX01000386.1 GCA_003242275.1 Pseudomonadota bacterium
TCAGTTCGAAGTTCTTGTCGGCCATGGCAGCAATCCTGGGGATAGTCGCCGAAGCCTACACGCTCCCGCCAGCGAATGCACAGCATGGGTTATTCGACGATCTTGATGTACTCCCCGACCGGCAGCGGCTTGTTCGGATAGACGGCGTTGATCAGCTCCAGCTCTTCCTTCTGGTACTTGTGCGCCGGGATCTGCTCGGCGTACTCGGACAGCCGGGTCTTGTCGGTGGCCCGGATGATCTTCAGCCGGTAGGGTTCGGCCAGCGCGTACTCGGCCGGGCGCAACGGCCGGGTGGTCTCGGCCACCGAGCGGAACAGGCCGTCGGCCTCCGGGCGGCCGTTGCGCGAGGAGCGGCTGGCGCCGGCGAACAGGAAGGCGCTGTTGCCCCGATACAGTGCAATGAAGCGGACGGGGCCGGCGCCGCGGTCCAGCGGCGAGCCGTCGCGCGTCAGCACCGAGTAGCCATCCATGCCGTTGATGGTCACTGGTTCGCCACCCACCAGCTGCGCCCCCTTGAGCTGGTCGATCAGGAATTCGCGCGGCGACTTGTTGGGCGGTCGCGGCTCCACCGTGATCTGCATGAGGGAGTCCTGGTTGCGGGTGTAGGCCAGCAGCCGGTCGCGGTGGTTCTCGATGATCCAGCCCTTGGGGAAGGCCAGCGTCAGGCCCATGTCGGCGTGGTAGAAGCGGTTGTCCCGCACCACGCCCTGGGCCCGGCTCGAGCCGAAGGCCAGCCCGTCGATGGCCTGCATGTAGAGGTTGCGGTTGATGACGAAGCCGCCCTCGGGCACTGCCGCCGTGGACGCGGCGCGCGCCGCGGCGATGGCCCGGTCGTCCGGGGCCGGGTGCGAGGAGAAGATGCCGTGGTAGATGCGCGGCTGGCGCCCTTCGGCGCGGGCCGTGGCGATCTCGAAGGCCTCCTGGGCCTTGAAGGTCTCGAACACGCTGCGCATCGCGCGCGGGTCGTAGCCGGCCCGCACCATGTACTTCATGCCGATGGCGTCGGCCTCGCTCTCGGCCTCGCGGCCGTAGCCCTGCACCCAGGCGGCCGCGCCGATGCTGGCCAGGTCGGCCATGGCGGCATTACCGGTGAGGATGATGGCGGCCAGCACACCCAGGTTCGCCCCGACGCTCTTGCTCTGGCCGCGGGCCGGATGGCGCGCGGTGACATGCGCGATCTCGTGCCCCAGCACCGCCGCCAGTTCGGCCTCGGAATTCAGGTAGGCCAGCAGGCCCCGGTGCACGTACACATAGCCGCCGCCGGTGGTGAAGGCATTGACCGAACCCTCGTCGATGACGGTGAAGGTCCAGTTCAGGTCCGGCAGGTCGCTGTTGCGCGCGATGCGCTGGCCCACGGCATTGACGTAGTCCTGGATGGCCTGGTCTTCGTAGATGCCGTAGAAGCGGATGATCTCGTCGTACCAGCGGCGCGACTGCTCGATCTCCCCCTCCATCGAGGTGAAGACCACGTTGCGTCCGCCCGTGGCGGGATTGCTGGCGCAGGACAGCGCCAGCGCCGCGGCGAGCAGCGCGGCGGAGATGTTTCGCAGCAGGCTGGTCCGGCGGGTCATGGGGGCATTCTATGCTGCCGCCGGCAGTGGAAGGGAAGCCGCGGGACGGGCCGCGGCGGAGCCGGGATCAGCCGGCCGAAGCGCCCCCGCGAGCATACTTCTTGCGGAACTTGTCCACGCGGCCGGCGGTGTCGACGATCTTCTGCTTGCCCGTATAGAAGGGATGGCAGGACGCACAGACTTCCACGTGCAGGTCGCGCCCCAGCGTCGAGCCCGTCCTGAACGTGTTGCCACAGCACCAGGCAACGGGTGTGTCTTTAAAACATCATAACAGGC
>QGUX01000387.1 GCA_003242275.1 Pseudomonadota bacterium
ACCACCGAGAACACCATCAAGGGCGCGAAGTACGTCAATTCCAAGCCGGTGTACTTCCCGAACATCGACTGGCGGTTCGACAACGACAACCGCGGTGCCGGTGCCTACCAGAGCCTGGCCATCCACGACCTGGACGGCACGACCACCGGCATGGGTGACTCCTACATCCTGCTCTACGACGGCGAGAACAACAGCGTCGCCGCCGATTCCACCTGCAAGGTGCAGAAGTCCTGGAACGCCGTGCTGTGCAAGGGTGACGTCGGTCGCCTGAACATCGGCGGCGCCGGCGGACCCCGCGGCGGCTTCGGTGGGCGCGGTGGCGGGGCCCCGCGCGCCGGTGGCGCCGGCCCGGGCGTTGGCACGCCGCCGGGCCTGGGCGGCGCGCCCGGCGCTGCGGCTCCCGGAGCCGCGGGCGCTGCTGCTGGTGCCGCTGCGCCCGCGCGCGGTGGCGCGTTCGGTGGCGCGTTCGGCGGTGGCGGTACTCCCCAGCCGCCCGTCGTCCTCACCCGCGGCAAGGAGAAGATCCAGCTGCGCGGCAACGGTGCCACCATCAAGTCGGGCACGGAGGTCACGGTCAGGACCGAACGGCCCGAGTTCTCGCTGAGCCTGAGCGAGATGGAGCTGGGCTCGTGGGTGATCTTCGAGCTGCCGGGCTTCACCAAGGCCGACTCCGCGAAGGAGGCGAGCAGCCTGGATGCGCTGCGCAAGGCGGGCGAGACCTCGTTCTTCAAGGACAAGGACACGCTGTGGGTGAAGCTGGTGGTGGATACCCCGCCGGCCGTGCCCGCGATGCCGCTGCAGCAGCAGGCGTCGGTGAGGATCAGCCGGTAAGCGGCGTCTTCATGCCGGAATGAAAGAAGCCCCCGGTGTGAGCCGGGGGCTTCTTCATTTGCCAGCCTGAAAGGTTTGCCGGCCCGGAAAGGCGCTCGAATCCTACTTCCTGCCCTTCAGCGTCAGCTTCGACACATTGCCGCCGGCCTGCTCCCCTTCGATGTTGAAGGAGCCATCGGCGCCCAGGCTGTAGGCCAGCCACTTGAAGGTCCCGTCGGTGACGGCATTGAACTTCACGCGCTTGTCGCCGATCTCGGCCAGTTCCATCTTCTGCGCGGACGGCGAGCGCGGCTCGAAGCCGGCGCCCCACTGCTGGATGCGCATCTCCAGCGAGCCGTTCTTCTCCTCGATGGTGATGACCTCCCACATGGCCACGCCATTGGGGCCGGTCATGCGCACCAGCGAGCCCAGGCTGCCATTGGCGGGGGCGGTCCAGTTTTCCTCCAGCGTGTTGGGGCCGAGAGCGCCGGACCAGGTGCCGGTCATCCAGGCCAGGTCGGTGACCTTCGCCGCCGGGCCGGCGGCCAGTGCCGCGCCGGCCATGGAGGCCAGGGCGACGGTGGTGAACAGACGATTCAGTCGCACGGGTAATCCTTCCTCGGATGGGTTGAAAGGTGGTGGCGAGATTGCCCCGGCGCGGCCGGCACTGTCCAGCCTGCGGAACGTTCGCTTCAGAACGGTCCGCACCGGAATTACCATGCTGGCGATGGCCAAGCGCAGGAAGGAATCCACGCCGGAATCCAGGGCCAGGGCCAAAGCCAAGGCTCGGCGAACACGGGCGCGGCTCACGCCCGCCGCGGCGAGGCGCGGCCTCTCGGCCGAGGACGTGGCCCTGCCGCTGGAGCACGAGGACATCGCACCCGTGGTGGTGCTGGTGCGCAAGGCGGGCGGCGCGCCCCTGGGGGCCTATCGCGAACCGCTGGGAGGCCGGCCGCTGCTGCTCGCGTCGCTGCCCTTCGCTGCCGTGCAACCCACTCCCTTCCAGCGGGACCTTTCCCCCACCCACGCCAGGCGC
>QGUX01000199.1 GCA_003242275.1 Pseudomonadota bacterium
TATTCCGGCGCCCAGGCCTGCAAGGCGCTGCGCGAGGAGGGCTACCGGGTCATCCTGGTGAACTCCAACCCCGCCACCATCATGACCGACCCGGAGATGGCCGACGCCGTCTACATCGAACCGGTGAACTGGCGCACGGTGGCGCGCATCATCGAGAAGGAAAGGCCCGATGCGCTGCTGCCCACCATGGGCGGGCAGACGGGCCTGAACACCGCGCTCGAACTGGTGCGCGAGGGCGTGCTGGAGAAGCATGGCGTGGAGCTGATCGGCGCCAGCCGCGAGGCCATCGACACCGCCGAGGACCGCGAGAAGTTCCGGAACGCCATGGCCGAGATCGGCCTGGGATGCCCGCGCTCGCTGATCGCGCACACCATGGAGGAGGCGGCCGCGGCGCAGGCCGAGCTGGGCTTCCCCATCGTGATCCGCCCGTCCTTCACCCTGGGCGGCACCGGCGGCGGCATCGCCTGGAACCGCGAGGAGTTCGAGACCATCGTGGCGCGCGGCCTGGCCGCCTCGCCCACCAGCGAGGTGCTGCTGGAGGAATCGGTGGTCGGCTGGAAGGAGTACGAGATGGAGGTCGTCCGTGACCGGAACGACAACTGCATCATCGTCTGCTCCATCGAGAACCTCGATCCCATGGGCGTGCACACCGGCGACTCGATCACCGTGGCGCCGGCGCAGACACTGACCGACAAGGAATACCAGCGCATGCGCGATGCCTCGATCGCCGTGCTGCGCAAGATCGGCGTGGAGACCGGCGGCTCGAACGTGCAGTTCGCGGTCAACCCGGCCGACGGGCGCATGCTGGTGATCGAGATGAACCCGCGCGTGTCGCGCTCCTCGGCGCTGGCCTCCAAGGCCACCGGCTTCCCGATTGCCAAGATCGCCGCCAAGCTGGCCGTGGGCTACACGCTGGACGAGCTCAAGAACGACATCACCGGCGGGCTCACGCCGGCCTCGTTCGAGCCCACCATCGACTACGTGGTCACCAAGGTCCCGCGCTTCACCTTCGAGAAGTTCCCGGCGGCCAACCCGCGCCTGACCACGCAGATGAAGTCGGTGGGCGAGGTGATGGCCATCGGCCGCACCTTCCAGGAGTCGCTGCAGAAGGCGCTCAGGGGCCTGGAGACGGGCTTGGACGGCCTGGGCGGCATGGTGGCGCTGCCGCTGGCCAACGAGGAGGCCGCCGATGCGCTGGCCTTCGAGCTTCGCAACCCCGGCGCCAACCGCCTGCTGTACGTGGCCGATGCCTTCCGCGCCGGCTGGAGCATCGAGCGCGTGCACGAGCTCTCGTACATCGATCCCTGGTTCCTGGCGCAGATCGCCGACCTGGTGGCCGAGGAATCCCGCATCGCGGCCGGCGGCATCGCCGCGCTGGACGCGCAGCGGCTGTGGGCACTGAAGCGCAAGGGCTTCTCCGATGCGCGCATCGCGCGCCTGACCGGGCAGCTGGAGAAAACCATCCGCGAGCGGCGCCGCCAGCTCGGCGTCACGCCGGTGTACAAGCGCGTGGACACCTGCGCCGCGGAGTTCGCCACCTCGACGGCCTACCTGTACTCCACCTACGAGGAGGAGTGCGAGGCCATGCCGACCGCGAACCGCAAGATCATGATCCTGGGCGGCGGGCCCAACCGCATCGGCCAGGGCATCGAGTTCGACTACTGCTGCGTGCACGCCTCGCTGGCGCTGCGCGAGGCCGGGTACGAGACCATCATGGTCAACTGCAACCCGGAGACGGTGTCGACCGACTACGACACCTCCGACCGCCTGTACTTCGAGCCGCTGACGCTCGAGGACGTGCTGGAGATCATCGCCAGGGAGAAGCCCGAGGGCGTGATCGTGCAGTACGGCGGCCAGACGCCGCTGAAGCTGTGCCGTGCGCTCGAGGCGGCCGGCGCGCCCATCATCGGCACCACGCCCGACTCCATCGACATCGCCGAGGACCGCGAGCGCTTTGCCGACCTGGTGCGCCGCCTCGGCCTGCGCCAGCCGGCCAATGCCACCGCCCGCACCGAGGAGCAGGCGCTGCGCCTGGCCAGGGAGGTGGGCTACCCGCTGGTGGTGCGCCCCTCCTACGTGCTCGGCGGCCGCGCCATGGAGGTGGTCTACGCCGAGGAGGACCTGAAGACCTACATGGCCGACGCGGTACGCGTGTCCAACGACTCGCCGGTGCTGCTCGACCGCTTCCTCGACCAGGCCATCGAGGTGGACGTGGATGCCGTCTGCGACGGCACCGACGTGCTGATCGGCGGCATCATGGAGCACGTGGAGCAGGCCGGCGTGCACTCGGGCGACTCCAGCTGCTGCCTGCCGCCCTACAGCCTCTCGCGCGAACTGCAGGACGAGCTGCGCGAGCAGACGCGCAAGCTGGCGCTGGCGCTGAACGTGGTCGGCCTGATGAACGTGCAGTTCGCCATCCAGAACGGCGTGGTGTACGTGCTCGAGGTCAACCCGCGCGCCTCGCGCACCGCGCCCTTCGTGTCCAAGGCCACCGGCCGGCCGATCGCCAAGATCGGCGCGCTGGTGATGGCCGGCAGGAAGCTGGCCGAGCTCGGCGCCACGAAGGAGATCGTGCCGAAGTTCTTCTCGGTGAAGGAGGCCGTGTTCCCCTTCGCCAAGTTCCCCGAGGCCGATCCCATCCTGGGGCCGGAGATGAAATCCACCGGCGAGGTGATGGGCACGGGCCGCACCTTCGGCGAGGCCTATGCCAAGTCGCAGGCCGCTTCCGGCGAGGCGCTGCCGCGCAAGGGGCGCGCGCTGATCAGCGTGCGCGAGCGCGACAAGGCCGGCGCCGTGGACCTCGCCCGCCGGCTGATCAAGCGCGGCTTCGAGCTGGTGGCCACCGACGGCACCTGCAAGGCCATCACCGCCGCGGGCCTGGCCTGCCGGCGCGTGAACAAGGTGCGCGAGGGCCGTCCCCACATCGTCGACATGATCAAGAACGACGAGGTGGAGCTGATCATCAATACAACCGAGGGGCGCCAGGCAACGCGCGATTCCCAGGCCATCCGCCGCGAGGCGGTGGCGCGGCGCGTCACCTACTTCACGACGCTGGCCGCGGGCCTGGCCACCTGCGAGGCCCTGGACCACCTCGAGGACACCGACGTCAACCGCCTGCAGGATCTTCACAAGGAAGTCGCATCGTGAAGCGTGTACCCCTGACACTGCGCGGCGCCGAGGCGCTGCGCGAGGAACTCCGTCGGCTGAAGTCAGAGGCGCGGCCGAACATCATCAAGGCCATCGCCGAGGCGCGTGCCCACGGCGACCTGTCCGAGAACGCGGAATACCATGCCGCGCGCGAGCAGCAGGGCTTCATCGAGGGCCGCATCCAGGAGCTGGAGGCCAAACTCGGCAGCGCCGAGATCATCGACGTCACGCAGCTGCCGAAGACCGGCAAGGTGGTGTTCGGCACCACCGTCGAGCTCGAGGACGAGGAGACCGGCCAGCGCGTGACCTACCAGATCGTGGGCGAGGACGAGGCCGACATCAAGGCCGGGCGCATCTCCTATGCCTCGCCGATCGCGCGGGCACTGGTGGGCAAGGCGGTAGGCGACCAGGCCGTGGTCGCCGCGCCCGGCGGCCAGCGCAGCTACGAGGTCATCGCGGTCCGCTACGAATGACGGCCGCCGCCGCCCGTTCCGGGCGGCGCGCGGGCAAGACGGTCGTGCGCCCGGTGGTCGCGCGGCGAGGCACCGGAAAGGGCGGGGTCAGGCCGCCACCGGGGCGCGTGTGGCCCGCACCCGCTTCAGCGGAATGTCGTAGGTGATGCTGGCCCCGTAGGCTTCGGGCGCCTGCGGATCGTTGCGCACCTTGTCGAAGGTCAGGATGCGCGTGCCCAGCTCGAAGCTCTCGCGGATGTCGTGCGAGACCATGAAGATGGTCATGCCGTGCTCCTGCCACAGGCGCTTCACCAGCACGTGCATGTCGGCGGTGATGCCCGGGTCGAGCGCGCTGAACGGCTCGTCCAGCAGCAGGATCTTCGGCTGGCAGATCACCGCCTGCGCGATGGCCAGGCGCTGCTGCATGCCGCCGGAGAGCTGCGAGGGGTAGCGGTCACGCGCGGTGGCGAGCCCGACTTCCTCGAGCATGCGCTCGGCTTCCTGCATCGCCGCGCGCCTCTTCGCGCCGAACAGGCGGCCCAGCAGCCGCGAGCGCTTCAGCTCCAGCCCCAGCACGAGATTGCCCAGCGCCGTCAGGTGGGGATACAGGAAGCAGCGCTGGTACACGATGCCGCGCGCGGGATCCGGCTCGGGGCGGATGGGCTTGCCGTCGATCAGGATGCTGCCGCGCGTGGGCTGTTCGGTGCCCATCAACAGGCGCAGGAAGGTGCTCTTGCCGCAGCCGGAGGCGCCGACGATGGTGACGAACTCGCGGTCTGCCACCTCCAGCCGCAGGTTCTCCAGCACCACCTGCGGGCCGTAGGTCTTCCACACATTGCGGACGGAAACGGTGGCCATCAGCGCGGGGGCTCCGCCCAGAGGAAGGCGGCCGCGCGCAGCCGCCTGAGCAACACGTCGGCCATGACGGCCAGCAGCGTGATCCACGCCACGTAGGGCAGGATCACGTCCATGGCCAGGAAGCGACGCACCAGGAAGATGCGGTAGCCGAGCCCCTCGGTGGAGGCGATGGCCTCGGCCGCGATCAGGAACAGCCAGGCCGCGCCCATCGAGATCCGGAGCGCATCGATCAGCCGCGGCAGGGTCTGCGGCAGCACCACGCGCAGCGCCACCTGCCAGGTGGATGCGCCCAGGGTCTGCGCCTTGACGATCTGCTCCTCGGGCAGCTCGGCCACGTGCAGCGCCAGGCTCCTGGCCATGGCGGGCAGCACGCCGATCACGATCAGGGCGATCTTGGCGGCTTCCTCCAGGCCCAGCACGATGAACAGGATGGGCAGTACCGCCAGCGGCGGGATCATCGACACCGTGGCCAGCAGCGGCGAGAGCAGGGCGCGGATGCGCGGCACCACGCCGATGGCCAGCGCCAGCACCAGTGCCGCCACCGAGCTGATCGCCAGCGCGCTCCCGAGGCGCTTCACGCTCGCCCAGGTGTCGGACCAGAGCAGCCGGCGGCCGCTGCGCACGTCCTCGGTGACGGCGTAGTCGACCACGCGCTCGGCCATGCTGGACAGCGACGGCAGCAGCTTGTCGTCGGGATTCTCCGCCAGCCTCAGTTGCGAGGCGAAGACGTACAGTGCCAGCAGCACGATGAAGGGCAGCATGCCCAGCGCCAGGCGCTCGCCGCGTCCGGGCCGCTGGTTGATGAGGCGACGCACTGGGGATCTTGCGGATCGTCAGGTCAGAGCTTGCCTTCGGCGGCCAGCTTCACGTAGGTGGGATCGAAGCGCATCTTCACGTTGCTGCGGCTGCCGAGCACCGTGCCGCCCGGGAATTCGATGCCCACCGCATCCACGCTGCGCGCGCCCTCGCCGAGCAGGCCCTTCTCGAAGGAGAACTTGCGCACCAGGTCATTGGTCTTGACCAGGTCGGGGCTCATGAAGGCTTCCAGCGCCGCGGCCGGCGTCCAGTACATGTGCGTGGTCTTCAGCATCCCCTGGAACTGGGCCAGGTCGGCGCCGGCGGCCTTGGCCATGTAGGTCAGCGCGGCATTGGACTTCGCGTCATTGCCCTGCATCACCGCCATGGTTTCGTACCAGGCGCCGACCAGCGCGCGGCCGAGGTTGGGGTTGTCCTTCAGCACCTGGGTGTTCACCACCATCATGTCCAGGATCTCGCCCGGCGTCCTGCTGGAATCGAATACCAGCGTGGTGTTGGGGCGCGCGAGGATCTCCGACAGCAGCGGCTTCCAGGTCACCACGGCGGTCACGCCGGGCGTGGCCGAGGCGGCCACGATGTCGGCGTCGGAGGTGTTGACCACCTTCACGTCGCGTTCGGACAGGCCCACCGACTCCAGTGCCCGCGCCAGCAGGTAGTGCGACACCGACAGCTCCACCAGGTTCACCTGCTGGCCCTTGATGTCAGCCAGCTTCTTGCCGGTGCCCTTGAGGATGATGCCGTCGTTGCCGTTGGAATAGTCGCCGATGATCAGCGCGGTGGAGTCGACGCCGCCCGCGGCCGGGATCGTCAGCATGTCCATGTTGGTCATCACGCAGGCGTCGTACTGGCCCGCGGTGTACTGGTTGATGGACTCGACGTAGTCGTTGATCTGGGTCAGCTCGATGGTGATGCCGTACTTGTCGGCCCACTTCTTGAGGATGCCGCTGGAAGCGGCGTAGTCCCAGGGCACCCAGCCCACGTAGATGCTCCACGCCACCTTGAAGTGGGTCTTCTGGGCCGCGGCGGCGCCGGAGTGATGGAAGGCCAGCAGCAGGCCGAAGACGGAAAGTTGCAGCAGGCGGGCGATGCGGCGCATGGCGTTCTCCTCGTGGTCTGTGGATGGGGGCAACCTCCCGGGCTTTTGTCCCTCCGTGTATCCCCGGGCGCGCAACGCGCCCGCTGGACTGCCTCTCTCGGACCAGCACCGATCGCTCGGCCGGAACCCTAGACGCACATTCGCCTCGCAGTTCTGCAATTGGTGTGCCGTCCGCAGGGAAGTGCGTGAGGGCGCAGGAAGCGCGCGGGAAGGTCATTGATGCACCCATTGCGTGCAGCGCACAGCAGGGCTGCACCACCGCGGGGCTCGGATGGGGGTCCGGCC
>QGUX01000388.1 GCA_003242275.1 Pseudomonadota bacterium
CTTGTGGAACGCCCTCCCGCCTTGCGCGGACTAACCCGTAACTGAGTGTACGGATTCGCCGGGAATTCTACGTTTTCAGGGCTCTTCCTGTCCATGCAAACTTGCCCGGAAAACCCTGAAAGACCTCCATGGTTCCCGCTGCGGAATATCCTCTAAGTTATTGCGGCGGAAACAAAAAATCGGCCATCCGGTAACGGCCCGGTGGCTGCTTCGCAAGCCACAGCGAGGCCAGGACGGCGCCGCGGGCAAAGATTGCCCGGTCAGTTGCCACATGCCCCAGGCGGAGCTGTTCGCCCGTGCCCAGGAAACGCACGTCGTGCTCCCCGACCACGTCCCCGCCGCGTACCACCGCGAAGCCGATGCCGATCCCGCGGGGCCCGGGCGAGGACCCGGTCAGTGCCGGCGGACGCTCCAGTTTCACGCCCCGCCCGGTGGCCGCCGCCTCGCCCAGCGCCAGCGCCGTGCCGGAGGGTGCATCCACCTTGTGGCGGTGGTGGGCTTCGACGATCTCGATGTCATAGGCGGCGGGCAGCGCCCGCGCCGCGCGCTGCACCAGCTCCAGCAGCACGTTCAGCGCCAGGCTGGTATTCGGCGCCACCAGCACCGGAATGCGCGCGGCCGCCGCGTCGAGCCTGGCCTGTGTCGCGGCATCCAGGCCCGTGGTGCCCACCATCAGCGCCACCCCCGCCGCCACGCAGGCGTCGGTGGTTCCGGCGACGGACCCGGCGCGCGAGAAGTCGATGACCACGTCCAGGCCGGGCAGCGCCGCCGGCAGGTCGTCGGAAACGGCAATGCCCGAGGGCAGCAGGCCTGCGAGCTGCGTTGCGTCCTTGCCCACCACGGGACTGCCCGGGCGCGCGATCGCCGCCGCGAGTTGCCCGCCGTCGGAGGAATTGAGCGCCTTGAGCAGTTCCAGCCCCATGCGCCCAGGGACACCGACGATGCCTACCCTTGCCTTCATCAGATGCGGAAGTTGCGGGCCGCACGCGGGCCCGGTGATGCGGAACTATACCGCATCGAAACAGGTGCAGGGCTGCTCCGCGCGCCGCCGGCGCGGCGCGCCGTTCAGCCGTCGGCGTTGGTGAAGAAGCGCTTCACGCCCTCGAAGAAACCGGTCTCCCGCGGCGAATGCCGGGAGTTGCCCTTCTTCAGCGATTCCTCGAACCTGCGCAGCAGCTCCTTCTGCTCGTTCGACAGGTTCACCGGCGTCTCCACCACCACGCGGCAGAACAGGTCACCGCGCGGGCCGCCGCGCACGGGCCTGACGCCCTTGTCGCGCAGGCGGAAGACGCGGCCGGACTGCGTCTCCGGCGGAATCTTCAGCGACACCTGGCCGTCGAGCGTGGGCACGACCACCGTGCCGCCCAGCGCCGCGGTGGTGAAGCCGATGGGCACCTCGCAGGACAGGTGCTCACCGTCGCGCTCGAAGATCTCGTGCGGCTGGACATGCACCTCGACGTACAGGTCGCCGGCCGGCCCGCCATTGCGCCCGGCCTCGCCCTCGCCCGCCAGGCGGATGCGGTCGCCGCTGTCCACGCCGGCGGGAATCTTCACCGACAGCTTCTTGGTCCGGCGCACGCGCCCCTGCCCCAGGCAGGTGTCGCAGGGATTCTTCACCACCTTGCCCGAGCCGCGGCATCGCGGGCAGGTCTGCTGGAAGTTCAGCATGCCGCCCATGGACATGCGCACCTGGCCGGTGCCGTGGCAGGTCTCGCAGGTGGAGGGATTGGGGCCCTTGGCCGCGCCCGTGCCGTGGCAGGTCCCGCACTCGGCCAGCTTCGCAACCCCGACTCCACCCGAGGGGCGGAAACCGCCCGGCTGAGCGCTACACCCCAC
>QGUX01000200.1 GCA_003242275.1 Pseudomonadota bacterium
TCCCTTTGACGAAATCGCCCTCGAGGAGGCGCTGCGCCTGAAGGAAAAGGGCCTCGCCGATGAGGTCGTGGTGGCCTCCATCGGCCCGGCCGACGTGCAGAACCAGCTGCGCACCGCCCTGGCCATTGGCGCCGACCGCGCCGTGCTGGTCGCCACCGGCAGCCCGCTGGAGCCGCTGGATGCGGCCCGTACCCTGCTGAAGCTGGTGGAGCGCGAGAACCCGTTCCTGGTGCTGCTGGGCAAGCAGGCCATCGACGACGACAACAACCAGACCGGCCAGATGCTGGCCGCGCTGTGGGACCGCCCGCAGGCCACCTTCGCCTCGAAGGTCGAGATCAGCGGCGACACGGCGCGCGTCACGCGCGAAGTGGACGCGGGCCTGGAGACCATCGAGGTCGACCTGCCGGCGGTGATCACCGCCGACCTGCGGCTGAACGAGCCCCGCTTCGTGAAGCTGCCCGAGATCATCAAGGCCAAGAAAAAGCCGCTGGAAACGCTGGACTTCGGCGCGCTCGGCATCGCGCCGAAGCCGCGCCTTTCGGCCGTGCACTATGCGCCGCCGCCGGCGCGCAGCAGGGGCGTGATGGTGAAGGACGTGGACGAATTGCTGGCGCAGCTGGCTGCGAAGGAGCTGATCTGATGGCGCGCATCCTGGTCATCGCCGAACACGGCGCAACGCTTTCCCAGGCCACCTCGCGCGCAGTGCGCTGCGCGCAGGACATCGGTGGCGAGATCCACGTGGCCGTGGCCGGCAAGGACGTTGCAGCCGTGGCGGCCGCCGCCGCAAGGCTCGCCGGCGTGGCGAAGGTGCTGACGCTGGACGATGCGGCCAACGAGCATCCGCTGGCGGCCGTGCTGGCGCCGCAGTTCGCCGCCCTGGCCAGGAACGGCTACACGCACGTGCTGGCCCCCTCCACCACCTTCGGCAAGGACCTGTTGCCGCGGGTGGCGGCGCTGCTCGAGGTACCGGCCATCAGTGACGTGATGGCGGTGGAGTCCCCGACCCGCTTCCGCCGGCCCATCTATGCCGGCAACGCCATCCTCACCGTGGAGGCTGGGGACCTCGTGCCGGTGTGCGCCACCGTGCGCACGGCTTCGTACGTGGCCGCCGGAGAGCAGGAGGCCGCCGCCCCGGTGGAGCCGGCCGGCGTGCCGGCGCCCGCGGTCTCCCACACCCGCTACGTGGCCCTCGCGGCCCAGGGCGGCGACCGCCCGGACCTGCAGAGCGCCCGCCGGGTGGTCTCGGGCGGCCGGGCACTGGGCAGCGCCGAGAAGTTCAGGCTGGTCTATGACCTCGCCGATGCGCTGGGCGCGGCCGTGGGCGCCTCCCGGGCGGCCGTGGACGCCGGCTACGCCCCGAACGACCTGCAGGTGGGGCAGACTGGCAAGATCATCGCCCCCGAGCTGTACATCGCCCTGGGCATCTCCGGCGCCATCCAGCACATGACCGGCATCAAGGACGCGCGCACCATCGTGGCCATCAACAAGGACCCGGACGCGCCCATCTTCGAGGCCGCCGACTACGGCCTGGTGGCGGACCTGTTCGAGGCCGTGCCGAAGCTGATCGAGGGCATCAGGAAGCGCCAGGCCGCGGGCTGATGCGCGGTG
Source organism: Pseudomonadota bacterium (assembly GCA_003242275.1). The sequence goes on from QGUX01000200.1 coordinate 1,609, forward strand.
CCGGGCGAGGGTCCCACGGGGACGTCGCCCGCCCTGCCGGTCACGGCCCGGTCCTGGAAAAGCGCGGGGCAACAAGAAGGGCGGCCACAGGGCCGCCCTTCTTGCGTCAGCCGGTGTCGGGAGACGATCAGCTGGCGTGCAGCGCCCACAGCTTGGCGATGCGGTTGGTCACCTCATTGTCGGTTTCCACCGAGCGGAAGGTCTTGGCGGCATCGGCCTTCTGGCCGGCCTTCAGCTGCGCCACACCCAGCGTCATCTGGGCATCGGCGGCGTTCTTCAGGCCGCCCTTGGCGATGCCGGCCTTCAGCGACTCCACCGCCTCGGCGTACTGGCCGAAGCTGAACTGCGCCATGCCCAGCGCCACGTAGGCATCGCCGGTGGGCGCGGATTTGGCCTCGCTCTGGAGCTGGGCCAGCTCACCCCTGCTCGAATCGGCGCGCTCGCGGTTGGACTTCAGGTAGCGCTCGGCGCGCTCCTTCTCGGGACCATCCTGGAAGGCCTTGGCCTTGTTCAGGCCGTTCTCCAGCGCCACCGCCGCCTCGTTCGGCAGGCCCAGCGAAGTGGCCGCCTCGGAATAGGCGATGAAGTCCGAGGGATGCTTGAGGTTGCCGGTGGAATCCATCAGGCGGTAGAGCTGCACCTTCTGGCGCGGATCCAGCCGCTCCTTCTTGACCTCGTACAGCAGCGCCAGCCAGGTGTCGGCCGTCGGGTAGTAGCGCACCAGCTTCTCGAGCGTGGCCTGTGCTGCCTCGGCATTGCCGGACTTGTCGTACGACTGCTGCAGCAGCACCAGCTCGTTGCGCTCCGGCTTGCGGCCGGCCTTCTCCGCGGCGGTCACGCGGTCGTTGAAGACCTTGATGGCCTCGGCGTAGTTCTTCTGCTGGTAGTAGGCCTGGCCCACGACGGTGTAGACGTCGCCGTCGGCCTGGCCCGCCTTGATCAGCTCGTTGCCATACTTGATGGCCTGCGGGAAGTTCTTCTGCTGGTAGTAGGCCGCCATCAGCGCCTTGCGGAACTTGGCCTCGTCGGCCGGCCCGGGCGAGAAGCCGGAGTTCAGCATCCCCTCCATGTTCTCGATGATGCCGGCGTTGTTGCGCTGGGCCTTGGCGGCCTCGAGCAGGAAGAAGTGCGCGGCGTAGACGTCGTCCGCCTTCTTCTTCTTGGCCAGCGCCTCCCTGGCCTTGGCTTCAACTTCAGGCCAACGTTTCGCCTCCATCGCCTTCTGGGCCGCGAGGAAAATCTCGCCCAGCTCCGGGCTGGTGGTCGGAGCCTTCTGCGCGCTGGCAGCAAAGCTGGCGGTCGCCAGCACGGCGGCCACGAGAACCGAGCGAACGATGGTCTTCGTCATCTCTGCCTTCTCCAACTGGCGGGCCTTACGGCCCCACCTAAGTCATACCACAATCCCCCGCCGGCGAAAGTCAGCGGATGGGCTACAGGCCCTTTCTGCCGCATGGCGGCTGAATCGGGCCTGAATGTCGGCGGGGAGCGACGCTCCCCGGGACCTCAGTCCGCGAATTCGGCGACGTTCGTGAAGCCCATGCGCACCATGTTGGCGCGCTGCGCGGCGGCCATCACATTGGCCACCACGTCGTACAGCGCAAGACCCGAGGGGCGCATGTGGATCTCGGGCTGGGGATCCTTCAGCGACTCCTGCTGGAAGAAGGCTTCCAGCTCCGGGATGCTCGGCACCACGTTGCCATTGACCACCACGGTGCCGTCGGGGTCGATCTCGATGTTGATGCGCTCGGGTTCGACCCGCACCTGCTGGTCCAGCGGCGTCGGCGGCGGCATCTCGAGCTTGATGCCGTGGGTCTGCACCGGCAGCGTGATGATCAGCATCACCAGCAGCACCAGCATCACGTCGATGAGCGGGACCGTGTTGACCTCGCACATCGGGTCGTCGGCGCCGGATTCTCCTACCTTGAATGCCATTTGGTCAGACTCCTGCTCAGCCGCCGCCGGCGCCGCCCTTGGGCTCGGTGAGGAACGACACCTCGATGATGCCGGCGGTCTGGATGGTGTACAGGGCGCGCGCCACGTGCTCGTAGCGCGCGTTGCGGTCGGCCTTCATGTGGACCTTCGGCGGGAGCTGCCCGGCGGAGTAAGCCGCCTGGCTGCGGGCCGCCAGGTGCTCGAACAGCCCCTGGCGGTCCACCGCGCCGCCGCCGATGTAGATGTTGCCTTCCACGTCGACCGACACGGGGATGTCCTCCGGCTTGGTCTGCTGCGCGATGTTGCGCGGCTCGGGCAGGTCGACCTTCACGGACGGCACGATCACCGGCACCGTGATGAGGAAGATGATGAGCATCACCAGCATCACGTCGATGAGCGGGACCGTGTTGATCTCCGACATCTCCTCCTGGCTTTCCTTGACACTGAATGCCATGGCGGTCCCCTGTACTCGCTTAAGCGCTTAAGGCCGTGTTACTTGCGGTTGGCCGCGGGGGCGGCAGCCGCCGGGGCGACCACCGGCCGGACCACTTCGGGCTTCACGCCGCCGATGAGGTTGGCCTCGATGTCGCCGGTGAAGTCACGCACCGACTCCATGATGGTCTTGTTGCGCTTCAGCAGCACGTTGTAGCAGATCACCGCGGGCACCGCGACGACCAGGCCCAGCGCGGTCATGATCAGCGCCTCGCCCACCGGACCGGCCACCTGGTCGATCGACGGCTGGCCCGACAGGCCGATCTTGATCAGCGCGTTCAGGATGCCGTACACGGTGCCGATCAGGCCCACGAACGGAGCGGTCGAGCCCACGGTCGCGAGGAACGACAGGCCGCTGCCCAGCTTGCTGCTCATGGTGTCGACCGAGCGGTTCAGCGTCATGCCCAGCCACTCGCGCATCGAGATGCGGTCGTTCAGGCGGCCCTCGTAGTGGCCGGCGGCGCGGATGGCGCTCTCGGCGATCACGCGGAAGTCGTCATCCTTGGGCAGACGCTCGGCGCCCTCCTTCGCGGAGCCGGCCGACCAGAAGTTCTTCTCCACGTTCCGGGCGGCCTTGTTCAGCTTGTATTGGTCCCAGAACTTGGTGAAGAAGATCCACCAGGTTCCGAGCGACATGATCAGGAGCACGCCAAGGATGGTGTAGGAGATCGAGTTTCCGTGCTCGATCAGTGCGCCGAAACCATACGGGTTGCTGGCCGGATCGACGGCGGCCGCGACATCTTCGTTCATTGTTTCCTCGATTGCTGCTTAAGCGTCTGCGTAAAACTCGATACCCACAACATAACCGCGCCCGAAAAAGTGGCTGGCGGCCACCGCTTCGGGCGCGGAAATCCCCAAATTATCGATCGCTTTCACCCTTGAGCGTGAAGCGCACCGGCAGCGTCGCGCAGTCGGCTTCCGGCTTTCCATCAACGGTGCCGGGCTTCATGCGGATGCCCCGGGCCAGTCGCAGGGCGGCATCGTCGAGACGGGAAAACCCCGAGCTCTCGGCCACCTTCAGCTGGCTCGTGTCGATGCGGCCGTTGGTGCCCCAGCAAACCTGCACCCTGACGATGCCCTCCTCCTGCAGGCTGCGCGAGGCAGACGGATAGTAGTCCTGCGGGTCGGGAACGTACGTCAGCTGGAAGCGCGTGCGCTGCACCGGACGCGCGGGCGGCGCAGGCGGCGGCGGCGGAGCCGGCGGCACCACCTCGGTGGTGACGGGCGCCTGGATGGCGGTCGGCGGCGGAGCCGGCAGCTGGATGTCGACCAGCACGGGCGGCACCTGCACCGGCGGCAACTCCATCTGGACTTCAGGCGGCGGCGGAGGCGGTTCCTCCGGCTTCACCTCGTTGATGATCTCGGCCTTGATGGGCTGCGTGATCTGCTGGACGAGCTTGACCGCGAAGCCGCTCTTCAGCGCCCAGAAGAACGCCAGGTGAAAACCGATCAGGAGAACCAGGAAACCACCGCGGCGGCTCAGCCAGTTGCCCTGTGATTGTGTGTATACGCCCATGACCTCACCAGCCCCTCAATCTCTTGGACCTCCCCCAGGCCGCGCCGCAAGGTAACTACCTTCGCGCCGGCATGCAAGTGTCCTTGCATGCGCTTCATCGAACTGTAACGCCACCAGCGAGAAATGCACAACATCTTCGCTGATGGCGTTTGCCGCGCACCCCGGCGGATGCAGTGCAAAACGGTTAACCACGGTAACAGCAGGGTTATGCAGCTACCGGGCCAGTCAAGCTACTGGGTGACCGCTCCCCGGCTCGCGCTGCTCACGGTGCGCGCGTACTTCGCCAGAACGCCCCGTCTCGCAAATGGCTTCGGCGCGCGCCACTGCTTCGCGCGGCGCTTGAGTTCCGCGGCGGACAAGGCCACCTCGATGCGCCTTTTGACGGCATCAATCGTAATGATGTCCCCGTCCTTCAGCAGCCCGATGGGCCCTCCCAGCGCGGCTTCAGGCGCCACGTGCCCCACGACGAAGCCATGGCTGCCGCCGGAGAAGCGTCCATCGGTGATCAGGGCGACCTTGTCCCCCAGGCCCCGCCCCATGATGGCGCCCGTGGGACTCAGCATTTCCCTCATTCCGGGACCGCCCACCGGGCCTTCACCGCGGATCACCACCACGTCGCCGGCCTTGACCTTGCCGGAAAGGATGGCGGCCGTGGCCTTCTCCTCGCCCTCGAACACGCGCGCCGTGCCGGTGAACGACAGGCCTTCCTTGCCGGTGATCTTGGCCACCGCGCCCTCGGGGGCGAGGTTGCCCGACAGCACCACCAGGTGGCTGTCCTTCTTGATGGGGTCGTCGAAGGGCCGGATGATGGTCTGGCCGGCCGGGTAGTCCTTCACGCCGGCCAGGTTCTGGGCCACGGTGCGGCCGGTGACCGTCAGGCAGTCCCCGTGCAGCAGGCCGCGGCGCAGCAGCTCCTTCATCAGCGGCTGGATGCCGCCGATGGCGATCAGCTCGGACATCAGGTAGCGGCCGCTGGGACGCACGTCGGCCAGCACCGGCACGCGCTTGCCGATGCGGGCGAAATCCTGCAGCGTCAGGTTCACGCCGGCCTCGTGCGCGATGGCCAGCAGGTGCAGCAC
>QGUX01000201.1 GCA_003242275.1 Pseudomonadota bacterium
GGGCGCTGGCGGGCCGGGGGGCGCCCGCGGGCGCCGCCGGGGGCGCGGGAGCGGGCGGGCCTCCCCCCGCGGGCGCGGCCGGGGGGGGCGCGGCGCCCACGCCACTCACGGTGACCACGCGTGCACCGGCGGACACCTTGCTGCCCACCTGGATGTGGACTTCCTCCACCACGCCGGCGGCCGTCGAGGGCACGTCCATGGTGGCCTTCTCGGTCTCGAGCGTGGCCAGCGGCGTGTCGATCTCGACCGTATCGCCCTTCTTCACCAGCACGTCGATGACGGCGACGTCGCTGAAGTTGCCCATGTCGGGCACGAGCACATCGATGCGCGACGGCGCGGCGGCGGCCTGCGCCGCCGGGGTCCCACCGGCTGCGGCCGGCGCGGCAGCAGCGCCAGCCGCCGCGTCCGCGGCGCCATCGCCCTCGCCGCGCAGCGTCACCACCAGCGAACCCTCGGACACCTTGCCGCCCACCTCGACATGCACCTTCTCGACCACGCCGGCGGCGGTCGAGGGCACGTCCATGGTGGCCTTCTCGGTCTCGAGCGTGATCAGCGGCGTGTCGACCTCGACGCGGTCGCCCGGCTTGACCATCACCTCGATGACCGCGACCTCGGAGAAATTCCCCAGGTCCGGCACGCGCACTTCAATGGTCTGCGACATCAGCGTGCCTTCCTCACGAGTTCAGCGGATTGGCCTTGGCCGGGTCGATGCCCAGCTTCTTCGCCGCGGCGGCGACCACCTTGCGGTCGATCGCACCCTCGTCGGCCAGCGCCTTGAGCGTGGCCAGCACGATGTAGCGCCGGTCCACCTCGAAGTGGTGGCGCAGCGCCGCGCGCCCGTCGCTGCGGCCGAAGCCGTCGGTGCCCAGCGTCACGTAGCGGCCGCCCACCCACTGGCGGATCTGGTCCGGCACCGTGCGCATGTTGTCGGTGGCCGCCACCACCGCCGACTTCAGGCCGCCGAACAGCTTCTGCACGTAGGGCACCGCCGGCTTCCTGTCCGGATGCAGCAGGTTGTCGCGCTCCACCAGCAACGCCTCGCGGCGCAGCTCGCTGAAGCTGGTCACCGAGTACACGTCGGCGGCCACGTCGTGGTCGTCCTGCAGCATCTGGGCCGCGGCAATCACCTCGCGCAGGATGGTGCCCGAGCCCATCAGCGTGGCCTTGAGCTTGCCCTTGCCGCCCTTCTTCAGCAGGTAGGCACCCTTGATGATGCCCTCCTCCACGCCCTCCGGCATGGCCGGCTGGACGTAGTTCTCGTTCATCACCGACAGGTAGTAGAAGACGTTCTGGTCCTCCACGTACATCTTCTTCATGCCGTCGTGGATGATCACGGCCAGCTCGTAGGCAAAGGCCGGGTCGTAGGCGCGGCAGTTCGGCACCGTGGTGGCCACCAGCTGGCTGTGGCCGTCCTGGTGCTGCAGGCCCTCTCCGGCCAGCGTGGTACGGCCGGCCGTGGCGCCGAGCAGGAAGCCGCGCGCCTGGATGTCGCCCGCCGCCCAGATGAAGTCGCCCACGCGCTGGAAGCCGAACATCGAGTAGTAGATGTAGAACGGCACCATGTACTGGCCATGGTTCGCGTAGGCGGTGCCGGCCGCGATCCACGAGCACACCGCGCCGGCCTCGTTGATGCCCTCCTCGAGCATCTGGCCCTTGCGGTCCTCCTTGTAGGACATCAGCTGGTCGGCGTCCTGCGGCGTATAGAGCTGGCCCACCGCCGAATAGATGCCGATCTGGCGGAACAGGCCCTCCATGCCGAAGGTGCGCGCCTCATCCGGCACGATGGGCACGACGTACCGGCCGATGGCCTTGTCCTTCAGCAGCGCCGTCAGGATGCGCACGAAGGCCATCGTGGTGGAGATCTCGCGCTCGCCCGTGCCCTCCAGCAGCGGCTTGAAGGTCGACAGCGGCGGCACCTCCAGCGGCTTCGCGTTGTTGACGCGCCTGGGCAGGTAGCCGCCCAGTGCCTCGCGGCGCGCCTTCAGGTACCGGATCTCCTCGCTGTCCTCGGCGGGCTTCGCGAAGTTGAAGTTGGCGATGTCCTCGTCCTTGAGCGGAATGCCCAGGTTGGCACGGAAGGATTCCAGCGACTCGGCGTCCATCTTCTTCTGCTGGTGCGCCACCATCTGCGCCTCGGCCGCGCGGCCCAGGCCGAAGCCCTTGACCGTCTTGGCGAGGATGACGGTGGGCTGGCCCTTGTGGGCCACCGCCGCGGCATAGGCCGCGTACACCTTGAAGGCATCGTGGCCGCCGCGCTTGAGGCGCCAGATGTCGTCATCGGACATGTTGGCCACCAGCGCCGCGGCCTCCGGATGCTTGCCGAAGAAGTGCTCGCGGGTGTAGGCGCCGCCCTTGGCCTTGTAGTTCTGGTACTCGCCGTCGACGGTGATCTCCATCAGCCGGCGCAGCACGCCGTTGCGATCCTGCGCGAACAGCGGGTCCCAGCGACGGCCCCACAGCACCTTGATCACGTTCCAGCCGGCGCCGAGGAACATCGACTCCAGCTCCTGGATGATCTTGCCGTTGCCGCGCACGGGACCATCGAGGCGCTGCAGGTTGCAGTTCACCACGAAGATCAGGTTGTCCAGGCCCTCGCGCACCGGCATGGACAGCGCGCCCATCGACTCGGGCTCGTCCATCTCGCCGTCGCCGCAGAAGCACCACACCTTGCGGTCCGAAGGGGCCACCAGGCCGCGGTTCTCCATGTAGCGGATGAAGCGCGCCTGGTAGATGGCCATCAGCGGCCCCAGGCCCATCGACACCGTGGGGAACTGCCAGAAGTCCGGCATCAGCCACGGGTGCGGATACGAGGACAGCCCGCCGCCGCCCACTTCCTGGCGGAACTTCGCCAGGTGGGCCTCGGTCAGCCGGCCCTCCAGGTACGCGCGCGCGTAGATGCCCGGCGAGCTGTGGCCCTGGATGAACACCAGGTCGCCCGGATGCTTGTCCGAGGCCGCGCGCCAGAAGTGGTTGAAGCCCACCTCGTACAGCGTGGCCGAGGAGGCGTAGCTGGCCAGGTGGCCGCCGTACTCGCTGGAATGCTTGTTGGCCTGCTGCACCATGGCCACCGCGTTCCAGCGCATGTAGGCCTCGAGGCGCTTCTCCAGCTCACGGTTGCCGGGGTACGGCGGCTCGCGTTCCGGCGGGATGGTGTTCAGGTAGGGTGTGTTGGGCCGCAGCGGCAGCGGGGCGCCGGCATTGCGCGCGTGCTCGATCACCCGCTGCAGCAGGTAGTGGGCGCGTTCACCGCCACCGGTCCGGATCACCGAATCGATCGACTCGAGCCATTCGCGGGTTTCTTCGGGATCCTGGTCCTGGATGTTCTGGACGTCGGTCATTAGGTCCTGCCTTCAAGGCGCCCCTCAAAAGGGGAAAAAAGTCAATAGCGACGCTGTGCTACGATCGCTCAGCGGCCCCTTTTTGGACGCGCGCGATCATCCGGCTTTAGCCTTGTTCGGTCAAGCAAACCCCCATCCACGAATGTCCCGCTTTCGCCCGTCGCACGAGGCCCGCAAGGACCCTCGCCGGCGGCAGCAACTGCTATGGACCGCCTGAGTCTCCGCACGCCCGACGATTGGCACCTGCACCTGCGCGATGGCGCGTACCTCGCCTCGGTGCTGCCTCATTCCGCGGCACAGTTCCGCCGCGCCATCGTGATGCCCAACCTCGTGCCACCGGTCACCACCACGGCGGCGGCGCTGGCCTACCGCGAGCGCATCCTGGCGGCCCTGCCGGCGCCCGGACGGGGGTTCACGCCGCTGATGACGCTGTACCTGACCGACCGCACGGACCCGGCCGAGATCGCCCGGGCGCGCGCCAGCGGGCACGTGTACGCCTGCAAGCTGTACCCGGCGGGGGCCACCACCCATTCGGAGTCCGGCGTCACCGACATCCGCCGCATCGATGCCGTGCTCGAAGCCATGGCCGAGGCGGACCTGCCGCTGCTGGTGCACGGTGAGGTGACGCGCCGCGAGGTGGACGTGTTCGAGCGCGAGGCGCGCTTCATCGACGAGGTGCTCGCGCCGCTGCGGGCGCGCCTGCCGGAGCTTCGCATCGTGTTCGAGCATGTCACCACCGCCGCGGCCGTCGAGTTCGTCAAGTCCCAGCCCTCCGGCGTCGGCGCGACCATTACCCCGCAGCATCTGCTCATGAACCGCAATGACCTGTTCCAGGGCGGGATCAGGCCCCATCATTACTGCCTGCCGGTCCTCAAGCGCGAGCGCGACCGCGTGGCGCTGCTCGAGGCCGTGGCCGGCGGCGACCCGCGGTTCTTCCTCGGCACCGACAGCGCGCCGCACGCGCGCGGCGCCAAGGAGGCCGCCTGCGGCTGCGCCGGCATCTTCTCGGCGCCGCTGGCGCTTGAACTGTACGCGGAGGCCTTCGAGCAGGCCGGCGCGCTGCACAGGCTGGAAGCCTTCGCCAGCGAATTCGGCCCGCGCTTCCACGGCCTGCCCCTGAACGAGGGCACGGTCACCCTGGAGCGCAAGGAATGGACCGTGCCGCCGCAATATCCTTATGCCGACACCGTGATCGTGCCGCTGCGCGCAGGCGAGAAACTCCGGTGGCGGATGGTGGCGGAATCCTGATGGCAGCGACCCCCGACCTGACCGCACGCCGCTTCCGCGGCTTTCTCCCCGTGGTGGTGGACGTGGAAACCGGCGGTTTCCAGCCCAGGACCGACGCGCTGCTGGAGATCGCTGCCGTCATCATCGAGATCGGCCCCGACGGCCGCGTGCGCCGCGGCCCCACGCACGCCTACCACGTGAAGCCCTTCGAGGGTGCGCGCCTCGACCCGGCCTCGCTGGAGGTCACCGGCATCGACCCCTGGCATCCCCTGCGGCTCGCCATCGACGAGGCCGAGGCCCTGCAGCGCCTGTTCCGCGAGATCCGCACGGCCATCCGCTCCCACGGCTGCCGCCGCGCCATCCTGGTCGGACATAACGCGGCCTTCGACCTGGCCTTCCTGAACGCGGCGGTGGAACGCACGGGCATCAAGCGCAACCCCTTCCACCCCTTCTCCTGCTTCGACACCGCCACACTGGCCGGCGCGGCGCTTGGCCAGACCGTGCTGGCGCGGGCCGTGCAGCTCGCCGGCATCGAATGGGACAGCCGCGAGGCGCATTCAGCGCGTTACGACGCGGAGCGGACGGCGGACCTGTTCTGCTACATCAACAACCTGCTGCATGAGCACTTCGCGCGGGCGGAGGGACGGGCGCGGGCGTTGGGGTGGAAGGATGGGGCGCCTGCCCCGCTCGACCTGGTCGGCGAGGACTGATTCCCTCATCGCCAGTCCCTGACCGGACGGATTCCCTGCCGGGCGTTCTGGAAGGAACCGCTACATCGTCGCGGCGCGGTCGCGGCGCAAGGCCCCCTCGCGCGCTTCGGACAGCGCCTGCGGCGAACTTGCGCGCGAGGGGGCCTTGCACCACGCCCGCTTCGTGCCGGCGTCGAGGATGGCTTCCCGATCGGGAGGGAGATGGGGATCAGTGGATTGCCGGAGGGGCAAGTCCGGGCCGGGCGCGCATTCGAGCACGGAGCGGGTGTGATGAAGTCACCCCGCGCGCAAGTTCGCCGCAGGCGCTGTCCGAAGCGCGCGGGCTGACTTCATCGCGACCGCGTCGCGCCCAAAAGCACCCTGTTCTTCGATCGCGCCAGGCGAGCGCCGGCCGGATCAGGCCGAAGCTGGCTGCTGCTGCTCCAGCGCCCCCGCCTCTTCGATGAGCTTCTTCAGCTCCCCGCTCTGCAACATCTGCATCGCGATGTCGCACCCGCCAATGAGCTCGCCCTTCACGTAGAGCTGCGGGTAGGTGGGCCAGTTCGAGAACTTCTTCAGCTCGTCGCGCAGCTCGAGGTCCTCGAACACGTTGACGGCATGGAACTTCGCGCCCACTTGCCGGAGGATGGCCACCGCCTGCGCCGAGAAGCCGCACTGCGGGAAGTCGGGCGTGCCCTTCATGAACAGCACCACGGGCTCGGCCGCGATGTGCTGCTTGATGCGTTCGATGACATTCATGGCTGGAAGGCTTCCTGTGTGAGGGTGAGGCACCTGCCGTTGCGCGCGTCGCGCTCGCTGCACTGGCTCTTGTCGGAGGTCCTGCCGCCGCCGCCGATGATGGCGGTGGCGCAGCCCTGCAGGAGGAGTCCGCCGCTGCAGGCGATCGTCAGCAGGCAGGCCAAGGCCAGTGCGCGTTTCATCGTTGAATTATGGGGGTTGGGACCCTATTCTTCAAACCGCCTTGAATCCCGACATCGCAAGCGAAGTGGCCCGTGCACTGGCCGAGGACATCGGGCCCGGCGATGTCACCGCCGCCCTGGTCCCGGCCTCCCAGCGCGCCCGTGCCACCCTGATCACCCGCGAGGACATCGTGCTGTGCGGCACGGCCTGGGTGGACGAGGTCTTCCGGCAGCTCGACCCTTCCGTGGCGGTGCACTGGCGCCTGCGCGACGGCGGGGAGCCGGCCGCCGGCGAGGTGCTGTGCGAGATCGAGGGGCCGGCCCGCCCCATCCTCACCGGCGAACGCTGCGCGCTGAACTTCCTGCAAAGGCTGTCGGGACCGGCCAAGATAACCACCCGCAACGAGCGGCCCCTGGCGGACCAGAAA
>QGUX01000002.1 GCA_003242275.1 Pseudomonadota bacterium
CTGGCCCACACGGGTGCACCCGGGGGGGGGGAGCCCTTGGCGGTGGGCTTGCGGGCGGGGGCTAACTGGAGGCCTTCGGCCCGGGCTTTGACGGGGACTTCCAGGGATTGCCGAACAGCCTGGGCCTCGAGGCCCGCAGCCTCGAGGAGCTCACCGGCAGGCTGCAGGCCATCCTGCGCGGCGAGCAGGCCGCCGAAATCACGCCGGAGAAGGACCGGCTGATCGACCACTACATCACCGCGCGGCAGGGGCCGCTGGCCGCCGAGCGCATCCTCGACGTGCTGGACGCGGCCTACCGGCTCGAGGGCGGCGCGTTGCCCGCCGTCGGGCCGCTGCAGCGGCGCACCGCGGCCGGCCTGACGCGGCTGAAGGCGGCGCTGACGAAACTGAACATGAGAAGGCCCGGTCCGAACCGTGGCAGCTACCATGCCCACCGCTGGCCTACCATCGGACCCGATCACGTGGCAGGGCGTGTCCAGCGCCTCGGCGCCGCGCTGGGCCGGTTCGGGCGCGTGCGCGTGCGGGGGCGCGGTGAGCACCTGTTCGACCTGTTTGCCGAAGGAGACGAAGGATGGACCTGAAAAGCCGGCTCGTCGGCCTTGCCGGCCGCTTCATCAAGAAGGAGCTCGACCCGGATCGCGCCGCGGCCACGTGGCGCCGGTACGACCAGGATCACCACTACGGCGACTACCTGGCCCACTGCCAGTCGGTGTTCCGCCGCGATCCGCCACCGCGGGCCGACGATCGCCTGGCGCAGCAGGGCTACACGTACCTGCGCGCGCTTTCGCCCGAGGCCGCGCGGCAGGCCGCGGGCGAGATCATGCAGCGCTCGCCGCTGCAGCAGCTGAAGAAGGACGACCGCAACCTGGAAGGTTTCCGCATCACCGACCGGCAATGGCTCAATGGTTTCCTCGGCCAGGTGCTGCAGGGTGAGGTGGACACGAAGATCGCCGGCTACTTCGGCAGCGAGTACCTGGTGCACTGGGTGACCTTCTCGCTGACGCGCCAGGCGCCCGAGCAGCCCATCGTGTCCTTCAAGTGGCATTGCGACAAGGGCCCGAGCGCGCACCTGAAGCTGATCGTGTACCTGAACCCGACCATCGGGCACGGCGGCAACACCGAGTTCATGAACCTCGAGGACACGATGGCGGTGGCGCGGCGCGGCTACGTTTTCGGCTGGTCGAAGTCGCGCACCAGCGACGTGGCGCACCTCTCGCGCATCGCCGGCCGGCGCCTGGCCACCGAGGTGCGCGAGCGCGATGCCGGCGAGGCGGTGCTGTTCCAGCCCTCGCGCGTGCTGCACCGGGGCGTGAGCCCCACGCGTGGCGACCGCCTGGCCGCCACGCTGTGCCTGCTGCCCAGCCCGGTGCACTGGCAGCGGGCATTCGACAGCGGCACGCTGTCCGACCTGGCCGTCGACGAGAAGTGGCACGAGGATGCGCGCGAGCTGCTCGCGCGCCTGGAGGGGCGGCCGCCGCTCGATGCCTGAAGTGCCGGCCCGCCGGGGAGGGGGCAACCGCGCCCTGCGCGGCCGCGCTCAGGCCGAGTCTTCCAGCGTGCTGCCCGACGCGGGTATCTGCGGGCGCCGGTGCCGGTACACGCCCTCGATCGCCCTGGCCTTGGCGCGCCAGCTGAAGCGGCGCTCGACTTCGGTCCTGGCCGAGGTGGCCAGGCGCTGCGCGAGGGCGGGATCCTCGAGCCTGCGCAGCGCACCCACCCAGGCGTCCATGTCCTCGGCCGGCGCCAGCAGCGCCGTCGAGCCATCCGTGAGGATCTCGCGCACGATGGGCAGGTCCGAGGCGATGATGGGCTTGCCGGCGGCCATGTACTGGAAGATCTTCAGTGGCGATTCCCAGCGGCCGAATCCGCGGCCCGTCATCGGATTGACCTGCACGCGCGGCGGGGCCAGCAGCACGTCCATGGACGCCAGGTAGGCGGGCACGCGCGCGCTCTCGACGAAGCCGTGGAAATGCATGTTGCCCGCGCCGGGGGCGCGGCGGCGCCATTCCCCGATGTCGGTGGCCGTGCCGCCCACGACGTGGAAATCCATCTCCGGCAGCCGCCGCGCCAGCGCCGCGACGGTTTCCATGCCCTTGCCCGGAAACAGTGAGCCGACGTAGCCGATCTTGCGCACCCCCGGCCGCCCGCCGAGGTTCGCCGGGGTGACTTCGCCCGTCGGCCACTCGGCGCCATTGCGCACCAGGAACAGCTCGAGCCGGTCCAGGCCCGCGTACAGCCGGCGGTAATCGGCGATCAGCGCCTCGGAGATCACCGCGGCGCCGATGAAGGCGGGACGCTGGAACAGCCAGCGCTCCAGCAGCCTGCCCATCCCGCTGCTGCGCACCTGGTGCAGCTCGAACATCATCGGGATGTCCGGCATGAACAGCGACGCCAGTGCCATCGAGTAGAGGTGCCGGCCATAGATGAGGTCCGGCGCGGGCATGCCGCGCAGAGCCTGCAGCACCTGCAGCGGATAGCGGAAGTTGCGGTCGAACCTGTCCTCCTTCCTGATCCACAGGTCCCTGGGCGGCGCGGGCGGACCCAGCAACACCAGCCGCACGTCACCCGTCACGCCGTACTGCCGCAGCACCGCCGCCACGTCGTCGGTGCCGTTGCGGCGCGCGAACACCGTGACCTTGTGCCCTTCGCGCGCCAGGGCGTCGCAGGTGCGCATGACGTTCACTGCGCTCGCTTCCATCGAGGGGAGGAGCGAGCCGGAAATGAAATGGATCCTCATCGGGAGTGCGTCTCAGGTGGGCCGCCTGGCGGCCGCTTCCGTGAACTGCGCCTCGTCCCGGAGGCCGTCCGCGGCGGGAGCGGTCGCTTGCGCGTGCAGCATGTCGCGCAGGCGGTCGAGCGCCAGCCAGAAGCCCTCGCCATGGTTTTCGTGCCCCTGCCAGATTTCCGGCAGGAACGAGGCGCGCGGCGCCACCTTGTCCAGGATGCGGAACAGCGACACGAAGTCCACCTCGCCCTCGCCGACCTGCAACCCCTCGCCGTCGACGCCGGCCGCATCGGCCACGTGCAGGTGGCGCACGTGCGGGCCGGCCTCGGCGACGAAGTCGTCGAAGGACTTCTTCTGCACGTTGCAGGCCAGCTTCGAGTGCGAGACGTCGAGGCAGATGCCGAGCCCGAGCTCGCGGCAGAGCAGGTCGATCTCGGCGGCCTCCACGAACAGGTTGTGGAAGCGCTGGCCGCCGAAATGCCACGGGAACGGCGGCATGGTCTGCGGCCAGATCTCCACGTCCGTGGTGTCCAGCTCCGCGAGGCTGCGCGCGAGGATGGCGCGGCGCTGCTCGCGCTCCTGCGGCGTGAGCGGCCGGTCGAGCGAGAAGCCGCCGACATTGGTGACGATGCCGGTGGGGCCATCGACCTTGAAGAACCGCCTGAGCGAGCGGGTCTTGTCGATCACCCTGCGCATCTCCGCCAGCGAGTGCCGGCGGTACTGCTCGTCGGGGGAGGTCAGGTCGAGCAGGTGGTCGCCGGCGAACAGCTCGGGGGCATGCACGACCAGCCCGATGGGTAGCCGGCCCTGCCGGAAGAAGGCCTCGTCGTCGAGTTCCAGGTCGCGGTAGCTCAGGTGGAACTCGAGGAAGTCCGGCGCGCAGATCTCCAGCAGCGCGGCGTAGTCATGGTGCCGGACCGGGATGCCCCAGGGACGGTTGAAGCGGTAGCTGCGGCGCGTGCCGGGCCGGATGCCCGCGGGGCCTTCGCCGAGGTCGGAGGCGAAGAACGGCGTGCCCGCGCGCACCATGCGCGGCAGGCGCCGCCCGACCAGCTCCAGCTTGCGGTTGGGCTGCAGGCCGCGCCCGGGGCTGCGCACCGCCAGCATGTGCTCCTCGATCACGGTGTTGGCCGGGATGTCCACCGCCGCGTACACCGACTTGGCCAGCGTCACGCGGTTGATCAGCTCGCCCTGCGAGATGCGGCGCGGGGTGGCATGGCCCAGCGCCTCCTCGACCTGGCCGATGCCCTCGACCATGCGCGCGAATTCCTGCGGCAGCAGGCTGACGCGGTGGTCGCTGCCTTCCATCGAACGGTCGAAGGTGAAGTGCTTCTCGATCACGCGCGCGCCCAGCGCCACCGCCGCCACGGCCACGAAGATGTCGCGCTCGTGGCCGGAGTAGCCCACGGTGCACTGGCCGAGCTGCGCCAGTCGCGACATGTAGGCCAGGTTCACGTCGCGGAAGGGCGCCGGGTAGGTGGAATTGCAGTGCAGGAGCACGTAGGCGGCGCCCAGCCGCTGCAGCAGCTCGCAACTCTGGCGGATCTCCGGCTCGGTGGTCATGCCGGTGGAGCAGATCAGCGGCTTGCCGGTGCTGGCCGCGGCCTTCAGCAGCTCGTGGTTGGTGAAGTCGGCCGAGGCGATCTTGAATGCCGGCAGGCCGTAGCGGTCGAGCCGCTCCAGGCTGGGCTCGTCCCACGGCGTGCACAGCGGCACCAGTCCGCGGCTGGCCGCGTGGTCGAAGCAGCGGAACAGGTCGTCCGGCGGCAGCTGGTGGCGTGCCAGCAGGTCGAGCACGTACTGCGTGCCGAGGTTCTCGCCGGCCGCGCTGCCGTCGCGCGCGCCGCCGTAGAGCATCGACATGTCGCGCATCTGGAACTTGGCGCAGTCGGCGCCGGCCTCGGCCGCGGCGTCGATCAGGCGCAGCGCCAGCTCGAGGCTGCCGTTGTGGTTGTTGCCGATCTCGGCGATGACGAAGGTGCGCGTGTCGGCGCCGATGCGGCGGTCGCCGACCTGGATGCCTTCGCCCGGCTCGCGCCGGCGCGCCACGGCCTGCAGCCGGCCGCGCGCGTCGAGGATGGGCACGTACAGCACCTGCTCGAGCAGCGCCGCGATGCGCTCGTGCGGGTCGCTGGTGCTGGCCCAGCGGAAGTTGCGGTTGGCGATCGACAGCGCGGTGGCCTGTGCGCCGCCGGGGCTGCCCGCCCCCAGCCAGCGGACCAGGTCGCCGTTGGAAATCGTGCCCAGCAGCAGGCCGTTCTGGTCGATGACCAGGGCAATGCGGCCCTTCGTCCGGGCGATCATCTGCGCGACTTCCTGGATGGAAGCAGTGTCGCGCGCCGTGTAATGGCTCAGGTTGCGGTCTGTCAGCATCGGCTCCACCGGGGACGGGTGACCGGGGAGGCATTCATGATCGGTAACGGCACGGGCAAAGTCCAGCAGATGATGGACTGGACAACAAACCGTCGCCGGAAGATGGCAGCAGGTTCCGCATCCACGGCCGACCGCATCCGATGGATATACTGGCGCATTGTCAGACAACAGGAGTTTCGCCCGGATGCGCTGGGTGGCCTACATGCCGCTGCGTGGCGGATCGAAGTCGATCCCCGGCAAGAACATCCGCCCGCTGGCCGGCAGGCCGCTGTTCGCCTGGTCGATGGGGGCCGCGCTGGACAGTGGTGTCTTCGACGAGCTGTGGGTGGGCACGGATTCGGACCAGATCGCCTCCACCGTCCTGCAGGTCTTCGGGGAGCGCGTGCGCGTGTTCCGCAGGGAGGCGCGCACCTGCACCGACGAGGCCTCCACCGAAAGCGCGCAGCTGGAGTTCGCCGCCGCCGTCGGCTTCTCGGTGCTGGGTACCATCCAGGCCACCTCGCCGTTGACGCTGCCGGGGGACTTCCGCCGCGCCCGCGAGGCCTTCGAGAAGGCGGGGGCGGATTCGCTGCTGACGGCCACGCGCGTGAAGCGCTTCTTCTGGAGCGACGACGCGAAGCCGCTGAACTACGATCCGTCCCGGCGGCCGCGCCGGCAGGAGTTTGCCGGCACGCTGATGGAGAACGGTGCGTTCTACTTCACCAGCCGCCAGGTGCTGGAGAAGACGGGTTGCCGGCTGGGCGGCAGGATCGCGATCCACGAGATGGCGCCGGAAAACGCCACCGAGATCGACGAGCCGGAGGACTGGATCGAGGTGGAACGGCTGCTGCGCGCGCGCGGCGCATAGGCCGTTCAGTCGCCGCCGCCGTTCCCCTCGGGCAGGCGCGGGCGGATCACGCCCATGCGACGCAGCTTCAGGTACAGGCCCGGCGCGGCCAGCAGGGGATGGCGGCGCTGCCAGGGCTTCACTTCCAGGCGCACGCCGCGATGGCGCTCGATCTTCCACACCACGTAGTCCATCGCGCCGTCGAAGGTGAAGGCTGCCTTCAGCAGCCGCAGGACGTTGAGCCGCCGTCCGGCGCGCGCGCGCTTCGCCCACTGCCTCGCCGCCCGCGTGCGCTCCGCCGGGGTGAGGAGGGGCTCGAGCGAGCCGTCGTCCCGGCGCGCGTGGCCGATGCCCGCATGGTTCCACGCCAGCGGCAGCAGCCGTGCGTAGCGCTCCTCGTGCCGCGCCACGATGTCGTCGGCGCGGCCGCCCTTCTCCACGCGCAGTTCCGCCGCATAGGTGTGGCCGAACAGCGCACGCCAGTACGCCCCCGCCGGCCCCGACGCCGGTCCCAGGTGCGCCGCCCACCACGCGGCGCGGATCACCGCGCCCGCCACCAGTTCCACGGCCAGCGTGCGGTCGGCGCGTGAACGCGCCCAGGCGCAGCGCGCGGGCTGGCAGAAGCGCGCCCAGATGGTGGTGTCGCGGCCGCGCGCGCCGGTGCGCTGGCGGAACTGGGCCGGTGTCATCACTGCGTACTTGGCGCGCAGCATGCCGCCCTCCTGCGGCACTTCGAGGTATCCCACGTTCGGCGGCAGCAGGCGGTTGGCAAGGTGGGCGAGGGCGGACCCCGGCCACGCCGACACCTCGTCGACCAGCACATAGAAGTCGAGGATGCCCTCGGGCGATCCGGCGCGCAGGGTGGAGCCGTAGTAGAGCACTGCGGCCACGGCGGTGCCGCCGCGCGAGGCCAGTTCCTCCGCCAGCGTGACCGCGCCGGCGGGGGCGGAATCCTCCAGTTCCGCCGCGAGCAGTTCGTTCAGCGTCCCACCGCTCACGCCAGCCAGGAGGTCAGCGGGCCGCGGCGGCGCGCGATGGCCGCCTGCACGATGCGCACGGCATGGATGAGCAGGCACACCGCCACCCACACCGCGACCACCGCGATGCCGATGTCGGGCCGGTCGAACAGCACTGCCACGGTGAGGATGGCGAGGTTCGGGTTGCGCCGCGCCGTCACCAGCCGCAGGCGGCTGTCGAAGCGTTGCCAGACGTGCATGTCCATGCCGAACAGCTTGATGAACAGGCCTTCCTCCACCCGCTGCAGCACGTAGCCCGCGATGATCACCGCCAGCGCCAGCGAGGAATGCTCGAGCGTGAAGCCCGCCGCCGGCAGGCCGGCGATCCAGGCCCACCACCAGAAGGGCGGGTGGACGAGGTCGATGCCGTGGTCGAAGACGTCGCCGAACTTCGTGTAGGTGAGCGTGACGCGCGCCAGCTTGCCGTCGACGCTGTCGAGGAAGGCCATCAGCCACGCGGCCACGAGGCCCGTGCCGTAGCGGCCGTTCCAGAACAGCCACGTGGCCAGCACGGTGAGCACCAGGCTCACGCAGGTGACCATGTTCGGGGTGACGCGCAGTTTCGCGCACAGGCGCGTGACGGCGCGCACCGCGCGCGGCCAGGACAACGTGACGAAGTCGGTCACGCCCTTGTAGGACCCGGCGAACACGCGCGCCTCGATGGCCGGCAGCTGCGCGGCCGTCAGCGGCAGCAGGAAGGGTGGTTCGCGCTTGCGCAGCTTGTCGTTGTAGCTGCCGGCGACCTCGGCCGGCGCGAGGCGCGGCAGGTCGTGCGGCGCCTGTCCTGCGGCCAGCGCCACGCGCGCCTCGGCCACGCGCGAGGGGGGAACCACCAGCCCCACGCAGCGGTCCCCGCTCCACATGCCGCAGGGCGAGGCCTGTGCGACCAGTCCGCGCACCAGCGGATCGTCGTACACCCAGTCCGCGCGCAGCAGCACCACCCGTTCGGCCTTGTGCACATCAGCCGTCGCGCCCGCGCGGCCGAACTGCCGCCGCAACCGCTCATCCGGGGTCAGGCTCCAGATGCGCAGCGGCGAGTCGCCCACGACGACACCGGCGACTGCCGGCCGCTCAGGCAGTGGTTGTGGCATGATCCGCGAATCCTATGGCAGCTCCAGCGTCCGCATTATCGGTGAATGCGCTCCGGTTTGCGCATGTGTCGGACCTGCACCTGCCCTTCGAGCCGCGGCTCACCTGGCGCCAGCGCTTCTCCAAGCGGCAGCTGTCGGCGTGGTCGTGGCGCCGCCGCCGCGCGGTGCAGCGCCCGGAGATCCTGGATGCGCTGCGCGCCGACCTTGCCGCGCATGCGCCCGGCCAGGTGCTGGTCAGCGGCGACATCACCAACTTCGCGCTGCCGGAGGAGTTCACCCGCGCCGCGGAATGGCTCGCCTCATTGGCCGGGCTGTGCCCGGTGAACATCGTGCCGGGCAACCATGATGCGCTGGTGCCATTGGATGAGGCCGACGGACTCGGCAAGCTGCGCGATTTCACCGGGGACGGCGGCGCGTGGCCGTGGGTGGCGCGATGCGGGGACGTGGCCTTCATCGGCGTGAACTCGGCCCGGCCCACCGCGCCATTGCTGGCTTGCGGCCGCGTCGGCGCGGCGCAGCTCGCGCGCCTCGAGGAGGTGTTGTCGGAGGAGGGAGCGGCGGGCCGGGTGCGCGTGGTGGTGCTGCACCATCCGCTGGCGGACGGCGCGGTGCCGCCGCGCAAGGCCCTGCGCGACCGCCGGGCGCTGCGCGAAGTGCTTGGCCGTGCCGGCGCCGAGCTGGTGCTGCATGGACATGCGCGTCATGCGCGCCTGGAGCCTGTCGCCGGGCCGCACGGGCCCATTCCGGTGCTGTGCGTGCCTTCCTCCTCGGCGCTGCCGAACCCGCGCGACGAGGCGGCGCGCTGGCACCTGGTCGAGCTGCCGCCACCTGGCGCGCCGCGATGGGCGCGCGTGACGGTGCGCCAGTGGTCGCTGGCCCGCCATGGTTTCGTCGATGCCGCCCGCTACGAGCTGGCGCTGCCGGCGCAGGGTCTGCGTCCATGAATGTCGCCGTGACGCGGCTGGTGCACCGGATCCCGGACCGGCTCGACCTGTACGCGCTGCGCGGGCTGCTGGGCCCGATGCTGGTCGCGCTCGGCGTGGTGCTGGTCGCGCAGCTGCTGGAACGCCTGCTGCGGCTGTTCGAGATCGCCGCCGCCACCGGCGCCAGCCCGCTGCTGGTGCTGGAGATGATCGGCTCGCTGGTGCCGCACTACCTGGGCATCGCCGTGCCGGCCGCATTCTTCGCCGCGATCTTCATGGCCACCGCGCGCATCGGCGACGACAACGAGCTGGACGCCATGCTGGCCACCGGCCGCTCCATTTCCCGCATGGCCGTGCCCTACCTGCTGGTGGGATCAGCGCTGGCCCTGTTCAACCTGTACCTGTTCGGCTACCTGCAGCCGCTGACCCGCTACAACTACAACGCCACGGTGCACGAGGTGCGCAACACCGGCTGGAACGCGCGCTTGGAGGCGAACCGCTTCGTGTCCGTGTCCAAGGGCTACACCCTGGCGGCCGACCGCGTGGCCGCGGATGGCCGCACGCTGGGTGGCGTGTTCGTGGAAAGGCATGACGCGGCCGGCGAGCAGATCGTCACCGCTGCTGCAGGGAAGCTGGTGCCTTCGCTGGAGGACATGAGCCTGCAGCTGGAACTGGGCGACGGCATGATCGTCGAGGCCGGTGCCAACGGGTCCGTGCGCGTGCTGAATTTCGCCAGGGGCCGCATCAACGAGGACTTCACCGCCGTGCCGCCGCCGTACCGCGCCCGCGGTTCCATTGCCATGGGCAATGATGCGGGTGACGCCGTGCGCGAGCTGACCCTGCGCGAACTGCTCGATCCGCCGCCGGCGTCGGCCGATGTGCCGTATTCCAACCGCGCGGGCGAGTTCCACGGCCGCCTCGCGCGCAGCGTGATGCCGCTGCTGCTGCCGCTGCTGGCGTTGCCGCTGGGCATGGCGGCCAAGCGCGGGCGGCGCGCCGCCGGCACGGTGTTCGCGGTGCTGGCGGTGGTGGCCCTGGACCAGGCGCTGTCGTTCGGCGAGGCCATGGCCGAGACCGGCCGCGCCATTCCCTGGCTGTCCACGTGGCTGCCCGTGGCGCTGTTCGCCCTGCTGGGCCTGTGGCTGTTCCGCTCCAGCCTGCAATGGCCGGGGGACAACCCGGTGATGCGCGGCGTGAGCGCCATCGAGTCGGCCTTCGAAGGCATGGCGAGGCGTCGCAGGTCGAAGCCGGAGAAGCCGGGAGGCGCGCGGCGATGAGGCGGCACACGCGCGCGGCGCCCGGGGCGGCGGGGTGGATCGCGCCATGAGCGTGCTCGGCGTCTACCTGCGCAAGCGCTTCGCCGGCCAGATCTTCGGGCTGCTGCTGGCGTTGACCGCGCTGATCCAGCTGTTCGAGCTGCTGGAGGTCAGCACCGAGGTGCTCGACCGCGGCCTCGGCATCACCGGTGTGCTGCGCTACGCCATGCTGCGCGTTCCCGCGCAGATGGAGGTGTCGCTGCCGCTGGCGGGCCTGCTGGGTTCGATGGCCGCCTTCTACGCGATGGCGCGCGCGAGGGAGATCACCGCGCTGCGCTCCTCGGGCGTGGGACTGGGGCGCATGACCGGCTACCTGTGGCCGGTGCCGCTGATGTTCGCCGTGCTGCATGTGGCGCTGGCGCAGAAGGTGGTGCCCATGTCCGAGGGTGCGCTGAAGGCATGGTGGGACGATGCCGTGCCGCTGGAACAGCGCGAGGCCGATCCTGAATGGGTGCACACCAGCGCCGGCGTGGTGCTGTTCGACCGCCACAGCGCGGACGGCACGCGGCTGCTCGGCGTGCGCATCTTCGAGCGGGACGCGGCGGGGCTGCTGGTGAAGCGCACGCGCGCCGGCGAGGCCCGCTGGCAGGACGGAAGCTGGCTGCTGTCGGACGTGGAGGAGCTCACGCCCTCCGGCGGTCCGGCCGGAACCACGCCGGCGCGCGAATGGCGCAGCAACCTGCGACCCGAGGACGTGGTGCGGCTGGACGAGTCCGAGCCGCACCTCTCCAGCGTCGAGCTGGCCGACGTGCTCGGCGGCGAGCGCGTGGGCACGCGGCCGCGCAGCTTCTACGAGACCGTGCTGATGCAGTCCTTCGCCGCGCCGTTCACCGTGTTCATCATGATGCTGCTGGCCGTGCCGGCCGCGCTGGTGTCCGAGCGCGGCGGCGGGGGCGGGCGCATGTTCATCGCGCTGTGCCTGGGCCTGGGCTTCCTGCTGGTCAACGGCATCTTCTCGTCGCTGGGTACCAGCGGCCGCATCGGGCCGGCGGCCGCGGCGTTCACCGCGCCGGTGGCCTTCGCCATCCTGGGATTCGTGCAGCTCAAGCTCTGCGAACGGGCCTGACGTGAAGGACTGGCTGAAATACCGCGTGCGCAAGAAGCTGCACAGCCGCCTGGCGCGCGCCGCCGCCGCCTGCGTACGCGCCGGGGCGCGCCTGCGCCGCGCGCTGGGCCTGCCGCCCGGGCCCGAGTTCGTGCTGTCCCGCTATGGCGTGCGCATGCGCGCCAACTGGGGCGACCGCACCTTCCAGTACTGCCGCTTCGGCGTGTACGGGCGGGTGCTGGCCGACTTCATCGCCACGCGCCGGGAGGACTTCGTGTTCCTCGACATCGGCGCCAACCAGGGACTGTACTCGCTGCTGGCAGCGAAGAATCCGCATTGCCGTGCCATCGTGGCGCTGGAGCCGGTGGCGCACACCTTCGGGCTGCTCACGGAGAACGTGAACGCCAACGGCGGCGCGGACCGGACCACGCTGCTGCAGGCGGCACTGGGCGAGCGCCCCGGCACTGCGCAGATCACCGTCAGCGCCGGCCACAGCGGCGCGGCGACCCTGGCCCAGGGCAACGAGTGCCTGCGCCGCACCGGCACCGAGACCGTGCGGCTGATCGACGTGCACGAACTCGACCGCCACGTGCCCGATTCCTCAGGTCGCATCATCGCCAAGGTCG
The DNA here is from genome assembly GCA_003242275.1 of Pseudomonadota bacterium. The sequence continues at coordinate 11,942 of QGUX01000002.1, forward strand.
ATGTCGAGGGGTACGAGCACGTGGTGCTGGCCGGGCTGGTGCGTTCGCGCCACGTCGCGCGCATCGACGCGGTGTTCTACGAGGTGGACACGCGCTGGAGCGATGGCGAGCGGCTTCGCGCCACGTTGGCGCAGGCTGGCTTTACTTCCTTCACCCGCTTAGGGCGCAGGGGCCACCACGACGTGCTGGCGATGCGCGCGGCCGCGCGGCCCTGCTAGTCTTCGCATCCTGGCCTTCCTGTCGGAGTTCGCGTCCGGTGTCCCAGATCACGCTCCAGCCGGTGCAGGATGCTGCGCAGCTCAAGCGCTTCATCCGCCTGCCTTCACGCCTGTATTCCGCCGATCCCCATTTCGTGCCGCCGCTCGAGCTGGAAAGGCTGGACGCGCTGCGGCCCGGCAAGAACCCATACTTCGAGCACGGCGAGGCGCAGTTCTTCCTGGCCGTGAAGGACGGCCGCGACGTCGGCCGCATCAGCGCGCAGGTCGACAGCCTGGTGAAGGAGCCGGACCTGGGATTCTTCGGCCTGCTGGCCGCCGAGAACGACCCGGAGGTGTTCCGCGCGCTGTTCGGCGCAGCCGAGGACTGGCTGCGCCGGCGCGGCCGCACGCGCGTGCGCGGGCCGTTCAACCTGTCGATCAACGAGGAAACCGGCCTGCTGATCGACGGCTTCGACTCTCCGCCGATGATCTTCATGCCGCACGATCCGCGCTATCTCGCGCCCGCCGTGGAGGCCCAGGGCTATGCCAAGGCCAAGGACGTGATCGCCTACCTGTACGACGTGGTGGGTGGTTTCCCCGAGGAGGTGATGCGCCTTGTCCGGCGCGCGGAGGGGCGCGGCATCCGCATCCGCCACATCGACTTCGGCCGCATCGAGGAGGAGTTCCACCTCGTGATGGACATCTTCAACGATGCCTGGAGCCAGAACTGGGGATTCATTCCGTTCACGCGCGCCGAGCTGACGCACATGGCCAAGGGCCTCAAGCCGCTGCTGGATCCCGCCTGGACGGCGGTGGCCGAATACGACGGCAAGGCCGTGGGCTTCGCCATCCTGCTGCCCAACCTCAACGAGGTGATCCGCGACTTCAACGGCCGGCTGCTGCCGTTCAACTGGCTGAAGATGCTGCTGCGCCTGAAGCGCGGCGTGCGCACCGGGCGGGTGGCGCTGATGGGCGTGCGGCGCAGTTTCAACGGCGGGCTCGTCGGCGGCATGGTGCCGCTGGCGCTGATCCACAGCCTGCAGAAGAACGCCCGGCCCAAGGGCATGGAGTGGGCGGAGCTGTCCTGGATCCTCGAGGACAACCTGCCCATGCGCCGCATGATCGAGGCGCTGGGGGCGAAGGGTTACAAGACCTACCGCGTGTACGAGAAGACGCTGGCCTGAACGATGAGTCCGCCCCGCACGGCGCTGGTGCTGGCAGGGACGCGCCCGGGTGGCGACCCGCTGGCCGCGCACGCCGGCGTGTCGCACAAGGCGCTGATCCCGGTGGGCGGCATGCCCATGCTGGGACGCGTGCTGGCGGCGCTGGCGGAGGTGCCCTCGATCGCGCGCATCGTGGTGGCCATCGACGACGCGGGGGTGCTGGCGGGGATGCCGCCGGTGGCCACGCCGGTGGAGGCGATGGCATCGGCCAGCGGTCCCAGCGCCAGCGTGGCCCGGGCGCTGGAGCAGTCCGGCACGCCCCTGCTGGTCACCACCGCGGACCATGCGCTGCTCCAGCCGGCCTGGGTGGAGGAATTCCTGGCCTGCGCCGCGGGCAGCCCTGCCGACGCGCTCGTGGCGATGGCGCGACGCGCCGACGTGGTGCGGGCAGCCCCCTCCAGCCAGCGCACGTGGTGGCGCTTTTCAGACGGGGATTTCTCGGGCTGCAACCTGTTCCTGCTGGCTACCCCGGCGGCGGCGGGGGTGGTGCGCCTGTGGCAGCAGCTCGAGGCGCAGCGCAAGCATCCCGTGGCGCAGCTGCGCCTCCTGGGGCTGGGCCATGTACTGCGTTATCGCCTCGGCATCCTCTCCCTGCCACAGGCGCTGGCGCGGCTTGGCGCGCTGTCGGGCGCGCGCATTGCGCCCGTGGTGCTGTCCGACGGCCGCGCCGCCATCGACGTGGACAAGCCCGCGGACCTGGAACTGGTCCAGTCATTGCTGGGGTCCGCTCCCCACGCGGGTGAGGCGGAAGGCGGGGCGAGCCGGTGAACGGCCCGCATTCCGGCGAATGTGACAGAAGATTCACCCGGCAGGTCCGCCACCGCCGGGTGCGCGATGCGCATCGGCTGCCTGGCGGTGGCAACCCCGCCACCGCGGCCTCGCGGAGCCTGGAAGGTGTGGCCTGGAGGCCGCAGCCTGGTGTTTGTGGTTTTTATGCGACGCCTTCGTGCGGCATCGCCCCCGGACCTGACACCCTGTCAGGAAGGGCAGGGGCCGCTTTTCGAATGCAACAATATGTCCCGGGAATCCCTGATCTCCGGACTTAAGCCCCTATATTCGGGGTCAGGAACGGTTATGATGCGCCAACTGACGCATTGCCCCTGATTCGGGCAGTGCATCACAATCAGCTTCCAATGAAATTGCGTTTGCGCTGCCGCCACACTAAATTTGGCCAACGTTCCTGGTCGGAGAGCCACTGAAGGGCGTCGAGAATTGGACGGTAACTTGGTTTTACAGAACGTGCCGACACCGACGGCCAGTGGCATCGAGTTGCGGCGTGCACAGTTTTCCACGCTGACCGAGGCGCTCGATTACGCCGCCCGTGGGTTCAGCGGGTTCAACTATTACAACGGTCGCGGCGAGCTGGCCGCGGTGCTCCCTTACGGTGAGCTGCGCGAGCGCGCACGCGCGCTGGCGCGCCGCCTCGCCGGTCTGGGCCGCGGCGCACGCGTGGCGCTGGTGGCGCACACGCATCCGGATTTCGCCGTGATGTTCTACGCGTGCCAGTACGCGGCGCTGGTGCCAGTGCCGCTGCCGGCCGCCATCCACCTGGGTGGACACGAGGCATACGTGCGCCACCTGCGCCAGATGATCCTCGACTGCCGCGCCGCCGCTGCGTTCGCGCCGGCGGAGTTCATCGAGCTGCTGCAGGAGGCGGTGGAAGGACTGCCGGTGCAGGTGGCCGGCACGCTGGAGGATTTCCAGCAGCTTGATGACACCGGCGACCTGCCGGCGCCGCCCGAGCCGCACGAGCTGGCGTACCTGCAGTACACCTCGGGCAGCACGCGCTTCCCGCGCGGCACGATGATCACGCAGGCCTCGGTGATGCACAACCTCGAGGCCATCTTCAACCACGGCTTCCGCCTGACGCAGGAAGACCGCTTCTGCTCCTGGCTGCCGTACTACCACGACATGGGCCTGGTCGGCATCGTGCTGGGCTGCATGGCCACGCAGCGTTCCTGCGATTTCCTCGGCTCGCGCGAGTTCGCGATGCGCCCGCGCCTGTGGCTGAAGCTGATGTCGCAGAACCGGTCGACCATCTCCTTCAGCCCGCCGTTCGGCTACGCGCTGGCCGCGCGCCGCCTGACGCAGAAGGACACCGATGCCCTCGACCTGACTTCCTGGCGCATCGCCGGCGTCGGCGCCGAGATGATCCACGAGGAATGGCTCGACGCCTTCGCGCGCGCCACCGCGCCGGCCGGCTTCGACCGCAGGGCCTTCCTGCCCTGCTACGGCATGGCCGAGTGCTCGCTCGGCGTGAGCTTCTCGCCGGTGGGCGAGGGCGTGCACATCGACTACGTCGACGGCGACCGCCTGTCCGACACGGGCGAGGCGCGTTCGCTGACCGGCGAGGGCGACGGCCGCCGCAAGGGCTTCGTCAATTGCGGCACGCCGCTGCCGGGCTTCGAGGTGGAGATCCGCGACGAGCAGGGCCGCGTGCTGCCCGACCGCCGTGTCGGCCGCATCTTCCTGCGCAGCCCCAGCGTCATGCAGGGCTACTACAACCTGCCCGAGATCAGCGCCGAGGTGCTGTCGAAGGATGGCTGGCTGAACACCGGCGACCTGGGCTACCGCGTCGACGGCAACCTCTACATCACCGGCCGCGCCAAGGACCTGCTGATCATCAACGGCCGCAACATCTGGCCGCAGGACCTCGAGAGCCTGGCCGAACTGCAGCCCGAGGTGCGTCCCACCGACGCCTCGGCGTTCTCCGTGCCGGGCAGCGACGGCACCGAAGTGGCCGTGCTGGTCGTGCAGTGCCGCGAGACCGACCCGAAGGCGCAGGCCGAGCTGGCCGACCGGCTGCACGAGGCCATTTCGACCGAGTTCGGCATCCGCTGCCTGATCGAGCTGGTGCCGCCACACACGCTGCCGCGCACTTCCTCGGGCAAGCTCTCGCGCAGCGCCGCGCGCAAGGAGTTCCTCGAGCGGCACAGCGAGGAGAGCCTGCGCGAGGCCATCAACGTGCGCTTCCTGGTGAGCGACGGCGGCAGGCGCCGCGTCGCCGCCTAGGCGCACCCTCGCAATGGATGCTCCCGACAGGGTCGAGCAGGTCGTCCGCGAGGCCCTGAAGATCGCAGTTCCCGACATCGGCGCGGTCGATGGCGGCACGCACCTGGCCAGCGAGCTGGGCCTGGACTCGGCGCAGGTGATGGACATGATCATGGAGATCGAGGACCGCCTCGACATCTCGATCCCGGTGGCGCTGATCGCCGAGGCGCGCACGCTCGACCAGCTGTGCGAGAGCGTTCGCCGCGTGGTGGCCGCGAAATGAGCCTGTTCACCAAGTTCGCCCCGCTGGCCGAGCTGCGCGCGCAGCTCGCGCGCGCCGGCGCCGTGCCCTCGGTGGCCACGCCGATGGATGCCGTGCAGTCGGCCACCGAGGCCGTCATCAACGGCCGGCCGGTGCTGCTGGCGGGCACCAACAACTACCTGGGGCTGACCTTCGCGCCCGAGACGCGCCAGGCGGCCATCGATGCCATCAACAGCCTGGGCACCGGCACCACCGGTTCGCGCATGGCCAGCGGCAACTACGACGGGCACCGCCGGCTCGAGCGCGAGTTCGCCGAGGCCTTCGGCTATCCCGCCAGCATCGTGTTCTCCACCGGCTACCAGGCCAACCTGGGCGCGATCTCGGCGCTGGCCGGCCAGGATGAATACCTGCTGGTCGACGCCGACGGGCATGCCAGCATCCACGATGCCTGCAGGCTGTCGGCGGCCACCACCATCCGCTTCCGCCACAACGACCCGGACAACCTCGCGCGGCGCCTGGAGCGCCTGGGCGAGGACGCGAAACGCACCCTGGTCGTGGTCGAAAGCCTCTACAGCGTGCTCGGCGACCGCGCGCCGCTCACGGAGTTCGTCGAGGTGAAGGAGCGCTACGGTGCGATGATCATCGTCGACGAGGCGCATTCCTTCGGCATGTTCGGCCCGAAGGGCCTGGGCATCTGCGCCGAGCTCGACCTGCTCGACCGCGTCGACTTCATCGTTGGCACGTTCTCCAAGAGCCTGGGCGGCGTGGGCGGTTTCTGCGTCAGCCGCCACGAGGAGTTCGAGCTGCTGCGCCTCGCCAGCCGTCCCTACATCTTCACCGCCTCGCCGCCGCCGCCGGTGATCGCCGCCACGCGCGCCGCGCTGGCGCGGCTGCTCGATGGCGATGACCTGCGCGAGCGGCTGTGGCGGCACGTGAACCGCTTCTATCCGGCCATGCAGAAGATCGGCTACCGGCTGGGCTCGCCCGACCCGGGGCCGGTCACCGCGCTGCTGTTCAATGAGCGCGAGAGCGCCATGCGGCTGTGGCAGGGCCTGCTCGACGAGGGCATCTACACCAACCTGATGGTGCCGCCGTCGACGCCGGCGGGCCTGTCGATCGTGCGCATCAGCCTGTCGGCGGCGCACACCGACGCGCAGGTCGACCGCATGATCGATGCGCTGGCGCGCATCGCGCCCGGGCTGAAGATGGCGGCGGCCTGAAGCCGTCCGCGCCCGCCATGCGCGCCATCCTGATCAATGCGGGCCAGGGAAGCCGCCTGTTGCCCCTCACGCTGCACACTCCCAAGTGCCTGATCGAGGTCAATGGCAGGACCATCCTCGACCACCAGATCCTGGCACTGCAGGAGGCGGGCGTCTCGCGCATCGAGGTGGTAGGCGGTTACCGCGCCGGGCAGATCCGCGAGCACCTCGCGCGCCACCACGACGCGCGCCGGGTCGGCCTCACCATCAATCCCTTCTGGTCGGTGGCCAGCAGCATCGGCAGCGTCTGGGCGGTGCGCGAACTGCTGGACGAGCCCTTCGTGCTGGTCAACGGCGACACCATCTTCGATCCCAGCGTGTTCCAGCAGGCCATCGCCGCCATGCAGCCGGGTGTGAACCTGGTGGTCGAGCGGCTCGGCGAGGCGGAGAACGACGACATGCTGGTGAAGGTGGAGCAGGGGCGCGTGCTCGCCGTGGGCAAGAACCTTGCGGCGGCCGAGGCCACGCACCGCTCGCTCGGCATCGTGCTGTCCCCGGACCGGCGGCGCGGCGGCCTCTACCATACCGCGCTGCGCGCCGTGATCGAGGCCGAGGGCGGCCACGACGCCTACCACCACGCCGTGATCGACCATCTGGCGCGCACCGCGCGGGTGACCGCGATCGAGAACCACGGCGGACTGTGGCGCGAGGTCGACCGGCCGGAGGACATCGAGCGCTGGACGCGCGACCACACGAGGCCATGGCCGCGCGCACTTCCCTGAACGACAGCCGGCACGGTCCGGTCGCATTCTTCTTCCTCGGCGAAACGCTGCTCATCCCGCACCTCTATCCCATCGTGGAGGCGCTGGCCCGGCACGAGGGCGTGCTGATCGACCTGTGGGTGAGCACGTCCGTGCACGAGCAGCTGCTCGCCGGCTGGACCCGGGACCTGGGGCCGGCCACGGTGCGCATCCGCCGCGCCGGCGGCTATCGCGCGCTGCCGGACCTGCCACCGGGCAGCAACCCGCCGCTGCCCCCGAAGGCGCGGCTGCTGCTGGGCATGGTGCTGCCGATGCTGCGCACGCCGGTGGCCGTGGTGGCCGAGCAGACCAGCCTGTGGCTGCCGGCGCTGCTGCCGCTGCGCACGCGCTTCATCAACGTCTCGCACGGCCACGGCTCCATCCGCGCGCGCGAGGGTTTCCGCCGCCGCGCCGCGTGGCGCATTCCCGTGCCCAGCGAGGGCGAGCAGAAGGCGCTGCTCGAGCTGGGCTTCGATGCGGAAAAGGTGCCCGTGGTCGGTTCGGTGAAGGCCACCTTCCGCCATGCCATGGGGCGCGAGGTGAGCTTTCCCGAGAAGCGGCCGGTGGTGCTGTACAACCCCCACTGGCAGCCGCATCGCTCCTCCTGGTGGGACTGGGGCCGGCAGGTGCTCGACCAGCTCATCGCCCAGGACCGCTTCAACGTCATCCTTGCCCCGCACCAGCGGCTGGTCGAGGGGGATCCCGGCCTGCGCGAGGTGCTGGCGCGGGCCGCGCGCCATCCGCACGTGGTCAGCGACGTGGACAGCTTCGCCATGGTGGACGGCAGCTACCAGCGCGCCGCCGACATCTACCTCGGCGATACCTCCAGCCAGGTCATCGAGTTCCTGGCCACGCCGCGGCCCTGCGTGTTCCTGAACAGCAAGCACACGGCCTGGCGCGCGCGCAGCGACTATGCGATGTGGCAGGCGGGCGAGGTGCTGGAGGAGCCGCAGGGGCTGGTGGCGGCGCTGGAGCGCGCGCTGGCGCAGCACGGCGCATACCTCCCCGCGCAACGGGAGCTGGTGCGCGGCTGGCTGGGAGAGACCAGCGGCGCGCCCGAGCGCATCGTGGCGCACATCCTGCAGGCGCTGGGGCGCTGAATCCCGGCCCGGCTGTGGTGCCGGGGCGCGCGGCCAGCCGCGGGCTACCTGCCGCGGTTGCGCTCTTCCAGGTAGGCCTGCGCCAGCGCCTCGGCGAACAGGTGCGGCACCTCGCCGTTGCCCGAGCGCAGCAGGTGCGCGTAGATCTCGCGGTAGCGCGCCAGGCTCTTCTCCGGCGGTGTGCCATCCATGCGCGAGGGGTCCAGGTGCGCCACGAAACCGAGCAGCGCCGCGTGCACGGCCGGCGCCACCGCCAAGCCGTGCCGGGCGGCATCGGTGAAGTGACCGCGCAGGCGCATCACCGCGTCCAGCCGCCGCTGCTCGTGGCCCGACAGCAGTTCCACGATGTATTCGTCGATGCCCATGTCGAGCGGCGAGCTGCCCTCGGCTCCCTCGTGGCGGATGCCGTAGCGGTCCTTGAACGCCGACTCGGCGCGCAGGATGTCGCGCAGGCCCATCAGCGCCTCGCGCAGCAGGCGTCCGACCAGGTGCATGGCCTGCGCCTCGCCGACGGCGGCGAGCCGGTCCGCGTCGATGCCGGCGCCGCGGCAGAAGGCCTGCAGCCCGGTGAGGGCGCTCAACGCGGGCGAGGTTCCCTCCAGGCGCGCCTTGGCCGCGGCCCTCAGCCTCGCCACGCGGTCCTGCATGGCCGCGTGCACGCCGGAGGACAGCCCGGACTCCTGCCCCGAGGCCGCGTCCTCGCGCATGGTGGCGGTGGAAGTGAACGGGGCCTGCTGCGGGCCGGTGATGTCCGGGATCAGCGCCTCGATGTCCAGCGAGTGGCCGAGATCATCGTCCTGCGTCCTGGGCTGCTGCCCGCCCGGCACGCGGATGGGCACCACGTTGTGGACGGTGAGGTTGGCCATCGTCGAGGCACCCGGCTGCGGCGCGGCGGCCGGGTCGTCCTCGTCGATGCTGACCAGGATGCGGTACTCGCCCATGCGCAGGATGTCCCCGGCGGCCAGCCGGTGGATGCCGCGCCTGCCCAGCGGCTTGGGCGATTCGTTCACGAACACGCCGTTGCTGGAGATGTCCTCGACGATGTAGTGGCCGGCGCGGAAATGGATGCGTGCGTGGTGGCCGGAGAGGTAGCGGTTGGGGTCCGGCAGGGCCCAGTCGTTGTCCAGCGCGCGGCCGATGCTGCCCCCGGCCACGCCCAGCACGATGCTGCCGCGGGCGCCGAGCTTCTGGCGCTGGGGACTGATGATTTCAAGGCGCAAGGCCATCGGCCGGAAGGAACCTTCGGTTCAGCAACCTGAACTATAATGGGCAGCGGCCTCCCGGCCGCCGCCTCCCCGACAGACTATGGCACCACATCACATTTTCACGGCCCGGTTCGTGAACCAGGGCAAGCTTTGCGGCGTCACCCGGGCCCGGCCTGCCGCCACGGCACAGATCCCGACGTGATCCTCGAACTCCCCGGGGGACCCGCCCACAGCGAATTCCGGCTCGCCAAGCTGCTGACGCGGTTGCGCGCGGCCGTGCCGGCGGTGCGCGGCCTGGCCAGCCGCCATGTGCACCTGGCCGACTGCGCGCGCGAGCCCTCGCGCGCGGAACTGGCGCGCCTCGAGGCGCTGCTGGAGTACGGTCCCCGCCACGGGCACGACAGGCCGCAGGGCGTGCGCCTGCTGGTGGTGCCCCGGCTGGGCACCATCTCGCCGTGGTCGAGCAAGGCCACCGACATCGCGCACGTGTGCGGCCTTTCCTGGCTGCGCCGGGTGGAGCGCGGCGTGTGGTTCCACGTCGAGGCGGTCGATCCCCTGGACGAGGGCGCGCGTGCGGCGCTGGCCGCGCTGCTGCACGATCGCATGACCGAGGCCGTCATCGACCCCGCCGCCGTGGCCTCGCTGTTCACCGAGGGCACGCCGCGCCCGCTGGCCACCATCGACCGCTCGCTCGCCTCGCTCGAGGCCGCCAACCGCGAACTGGGGCTGGCGCTCTCGCCGGAGGAGATCCGCTACCTGCACGAGAGCTTCACGAAGCTGGGACGCGATCCCACCGACGTGGAACTGATGATGTTCGCGCAGGCCAACTCCGAGCACTGCCGGCACAAGATATTCAACGCCGAGTTCACCGTCGACGGCGAGCCGCAGCCGCGCTCGCTGTTCGCAATGATCCGCAACACGCATGCGCACGCACCGGAGGGCGTGATCTCGGCCTACCGCGACAACGCCGCGGTGATCGAGGGCGCGGTGGGGCGGCGCTACTTCGCCGATCCGCTCACGCACCGTTACCTCGCGGTGGAAGAGCCGATCGACATCCTGATGAAGGTGGAGACGCACAACCACCCGACCGCGATCTCGCCGTTCCCGGGGGCGTCCACCGGCTCGGGTGGCGAGATCCGCGACGAGGGCGCCACCGGCCTGGGGGCCAGGCCCAAGGCCGGACTGGTGGGCTTCTCGGTGTCGAACCTGCTGATCCCCGGCTTCCAGCAGCCCTGGGAGCGCACGCTCGGCAAGCCCGACCGCATCGTCAGCAGCCTCGACGTGATGATCGAGGGTCCGCTGGGCGCGGCCGCGTTCAACAACGAATTCGGACGGCCGTGCATCGCCGGTTACTTCCGCACCTTCGAGCACGTGCTGGACGAGGCCACGGCGCGCGGCTACCACAAGCCCATCATGATTGCCGGCGGCCTGGGCAACGTGCGCCGGCAGCATGCGCTGAAGGGCGAGGTGCCGGTGGGCGCCCACCTCGTGGTGCTGGGCGGCCCGGCGATGCTGATCGGCCTGGGCGGCGGCGCGGCCTCGTCGATGGGCAGCGGCGAGTCGCATGCCGACCTCGACTTCGCCTCGGTGCAGCGGGGCAATCCCGAAATGCAGCGGCGTGCGCAGGAAGTGATCGACCGCTGCTGGGCGCTGGGCGAGGCCAATCCCATCCAGCTCATCCATGACGTGGGCGCCGGCGGACTGTCCAACGCCGTGCCCGAGGCCGTCTCGCACAGCCATCGCGGCGCGCGCGTGGAACTGCGCGCCGTGCCCAACGCCGAGGCCGGCATGTCGCCGCTGGAGATCTGGTGCAACGAGGCGCAGGAGCGCTATGTGCTGGTGATCTCCGAGCAGGGCCTGGCGCGCTTCGAGCAGATCGCGCGGCGCGAGCGCTGTCCCTATGCCGTGATCGGCCGGCTCACCGACGACGGCGTGCTCACCGTGCACGACGAGGTGTTCGGCAACCATCCGGTCGACATGCCGGTGGACGTGCTGCTCGGCAAGCCGCCGCGCATGCAGCGCGACGTGCGCCACGTGCCGGTGCGCGCGCAGCGCTTCGATCCGCGCGGCCTGGGGCTGCGCGAGGCGGCGCTGCGCGTGCTCTCGCATCCGGCCGTGGCCGACAAGACCTTCCTGGTCAGCATCGGCGACCGCAGCGTCGGCGGGCTGGTGTGCCGCGACCAGATGGTGGGCCCGTGGCAGGTGCCGGTGGCCGACGTGGGCGTGACCAGCGCCGATTTCTTCGGCCATCGCGGCGAGGCCATGGCCATGGGCGAGCGCACGCCGCTGGCGCTGCTCGATCCGGCCGCGGCCGCGCGCCTGGCGGTCACCGAGGCGGTGCTGAACATCCTCGCCGCCGACGTGGCGAAGCTCCCCGACATCCGCCTGTCGGCCAACTGGATGGCCGCCTGCGGCGAGCCTGGCGAGGACGCGGCCCTGTACGACGCCGTGCGCGCGGTCGGCATGGAGCTGTGCCCGGCGCTGGGCATCGCCATTCCGGTGGGCAAGGACTCGCTGTCGATGCGCACGGTGTGGCGCGAGGACGGCCGGCAGAAATCGGTGGTGGCGCCCGTGTCGTTGATCGTGTCGGCGTTCGCGCCGGTGGGTGACGTGCGCCGCACGCTCACGCCGCTGCTGCGCCGGGATGCCGGTCCGACGCGGCTGCTGTGGGTCGACTTGGGCCGTGGCCGCTCGCGGCTCGGCGCCTCCATCCTGGCGCAGGTGTACGGTGCATTGGGCGAGTCCGCGCCCGACCTCGACCATCCTTCACTGCTCACCGGCTTCGCGCGCGCGTTCAGCGCCGTGCGCGAGCGGGTGCTGGCCTACCACGACGTGTCCGACGGCGGCGTGTTCACCACGCTGGCCGAGATGGCGTTCGCCTCGCATTGCGGATTCACGGTCGAACTGCCGGTGGACGGTGACGCCGACCTGGCGGCGCGGCTGTTCGCGGAGGAGCCCGGCGCGGTGCTGCAGGTCCGCGCCGACGACGTGCCGGCCGTGCGTGCGCAGTTCGACGCCGCGGGCCTCGCCGGCGCCGTGCACGACATCGGCGCGCCGGCGGAGGAGCCGGTGCTGGTCTTCGCCGGTGGCAACCGCACGCTGTCGCTGGGCTGGGAGGAGGCGCGCCGCGCCTGGGGCGAGACCTCGCACCGCATGCGCCTGCTGCGCGACGAGCCGGCCTCGGCGCACGAGGAGTTCGCGGCGCAGCTCGACCTCACCGATCCCGGCCTGCACGTGGCGCTCACGTTCGATCCGGAAGAGGACGTGGCCGCGCCTTTCATCAACCGTGGCGCGCGGCCGAAGGTCGCGGTGCTGCGCGAGCAGGGCGTCAACAGCCACGTGGAGATGGCGGCGGTGCTCGACCTCGCCGGCTTCGAGCCGCACGACGTGCACATGACCGACATCATCGACGGCGGACGGGACCTGGCGCAGTTCCGCGGCCTGGTCGCCTGCGGCGGGTTCTCCTACGGCGACGTGCTGGGCGCGGGCGAGGGCTGGGCCAAGTCCATCCTGTTCAACCCGGCGGCGCGCGAGCGCTTCACCGCCTTCTTCGAACGCGACGACACCTTCACGCTGGGCGTGTGCAATGGCTGCCAGATGATGGCGGCGCTGAAAGAGCTGGTGCCGGGCACCGAGCACTGGCCGCGCTTCGTCCGCAACCGCGTCGAGCAGTTCGAGGGACGGCTCTCGCAGGTGGAGATCCTCGATTCGCCCTCGGTGCTGCTGGCCGGCATGGCAGGCTCGCGCCTGCCCGTGGTGGTTTCCCATGGCGAGGGCCGCGCCGAATTCACCGGCGCGGCGCAGCGCGAGGCGCTGGCCGCGGCGCGCCAGGTGGCGTTCCGCTACGTGAACGGGCGCGGCGAGGTGGCGCGCGATTACCCCGCCAATCCCAACGGTTCGCCCGACGGCATCGCCGCCGTCACCAGCCGCGACGGCCGCGTGCTGATCACCATGCCACACCCGGAGCGCAGCTTCCGCATATCGCAGCACTCCTGGTATCCGCATGATGCGCGCGGTGAGTTCGCCGGCTGGATGCGCATGTTCCGCAACGCGCGTGCCTGGGTGGGATAGGCGAATCCCACGGGTTCCAAGCCATGGCCGTTTGAGTAAACTCAGCGGCCGTCAAAGACTTGGACAACCGACCGGGGGAAGAGAACCGATGATCGGATTCAGGCAGGCCGCCGTCCGCGTGGCGGCGGTGACGGTGAAGGGCATCGCCCTGGCTCATCTTGCGCTGGGCGCGGCCTCGGCCGCTGCGCCGGACATGTCGGCGCTGAACCAGCCCCACAAGCCGTTCCGGATCTACGGCAATACGTACTACGTGGGCACTTCCGGCATCGCCTCGGTGCTGGTGACCTCCGAATATGGCCACGTGCTGGTCGACACGGGTCTGCCCGAGTCCGCGCAGCAGATCGCCCGGAACATCGAGGAACTCGGCTTCAAGCTCGGCGACGTGAAGGCCATCGTGTTCTCGCACGCCCATCCCGACCACGTGGGCGGCGCGGCCGAGCTGCAGCGCCTGACCGGCGCGCAGGTCCATGCGCTCCGCCCCGCCGAGCCGGTGCTGCGCACCGGCAAGCTGCCCAAGGATGATCCGGCGGCGGCGGTGAAGTCGGCCTCCATCCCGAAGGTGGATCGCGTCTGGGTGGTCACCGACGGCCAGCTGCTGGGCGTGGGCGGCGTGCGACTGCGCGTGTACGCCACGCCGGGACACACGGCCGGCAGTGCCACATGGACCTGGGACGCCTGCGACGGAAGCAACTGCCTCGCCTTCGTCTATGCCGACTCGCTCACGCCCGTGAGCGCGGGCAAGTTCAAGTTCAGCAAGCATCCGGAGCTGCTGCAGGGCTTCGAGCAGAGCTTCAGGCTGCTGGAGGGCCTGCGCTGCCAGATCCTGCTGACGCCGCATCCGGATGCGGCCACGCTGGCGCGGCTGGAGCAGGCCGACAACGACCCGGCGAAGCTGGAGGATCCGGAGGCCTGCAGGCGCTTCGCGCAGGAGCGCCGCGAGGCATTGCAGAAGCGCCTCGCCGAGGAGCGCTAAAGACGCGCGGCGCGCGCGGTGCCGCGCCGCGCGGCCGCCGCATCGACATCGGTCCTGTCAACGCCCGCCTCGCGCGGGCGTTTTCATGCACGAGGATTGCCATCGCCCGCGCAGGGCAGGGGACTTCGATGCGTGACGTCGATGCGGCCATTGCCGCGAACCGCTTCGGGCTTGGCGCGCGTCCCGGGGAACTGCGGGCCTTGGGCTCCACGGCCCGCGACGCGCTGCGCGCGTGGCTGGCGGAACCGCCGCCCCGGCTGGAAGCGCCGCTCAAGCCCTCGCACGAGGTGCTGGCCGCCGCACTGGCGCGCCGTGAAGCCGCCGCGGCCGCCGCCGCCGACCCGCGCGAGGCGGAGGTGGCCAATGCGGTGGCCACCCTCCGCGACATCTATGCGCCGGTGTACCAGGCCGAGACGCTGGCACGCTTCCGCCATGCCGTGGCCACCGGGCGCGGCTTCATCGAGCGGCTGGTGCACTTCTGGAGCAACCACTTCGCCGTGTCCGTGGACAAGCTGGCCGTGCTGGGCCTGGCCGGCGCGCTGGAGCGCGAGGCCATCCGCCCGCACGTGCTCGGCCACTTCGCCGACATGCTGCTGGCGGTGGAGAAGCATCCGGCCATGCTGCTGTACCTGGACAACGCGCGCTCGGCCGGGCCGGACTCCAGGCTCGCCCGCGCGGCCGGCCGGCGCGGCCGCGCACCGGGACTGAACGAGAACCTCGGCCGCGAGATCCTCGAACTGCACACGCTGGGCGTGGACGGCGGCTACACGCAGCAGGACGTGCGCGCGATGGCGATGCTGGTCACCGGCTGGTCCATCGGCGGCGGCGAGGGTGCGCTCCAGGGCGGCGAACCCGGCCGCTTCCATTTCCGCGAGGCGCTGCACCAGCCGGGCAGCAAGGTGCTGCTGGGACGACGCCATGCCGAGGCGGGCGTGGAGGAGGGCGAGCAGGCGTTGCGCATGCTGGCGCTGCATCCCGCCACGGCGCGGCACCTCGCCACCAAGCTGGTGCGGCACTTCCTCGCCGATGATCCGCCGCCGGCGCTGGTCTCGCGCGTGGCGCGGGCGTACCTGGAATCGGAAGGTCACCTCGGGCAGGCCTGCGCGGCGCTGGTCGATGCGCCGGAGACCTGGTCCACGCCACTGGCCAAGTACAAGACGCCCGCCGACTACATCCATTCCGCGTACCGCGCGCTCGGGCTGGCCGTGGGCGAGCACGATCCGCGCCTGTTCGCGGAACTGGGCCAGCGCATCTTCCAGCCCGGATCGCCCGCCGGCTGGCCCGACACCGCCGCCGGCTGGGACGGCGCGGCGGCATTGATGAAGCGGCTGGAGTGGGCGCAGGAGGCGGCTGCCCGGCTGGGTTCCACGCGCGACGCGCGCGAGCTGGCCAGGCAGGCTCTGGGTCCGACGTGGTCGGCGCGCTCGGACGAGGCCGTGATGCGCGCCCAGGATGCCGCGCAGGCGCTGGCGCTGTTCCTGGGATCCCCCGAATTCATGCGCCGCTGAGGCACAGGAGGAAACATGCTGACCCGCAGGTCCCTGCTTGGACGCATCGCCGGTACCGCCGGTGCGCTGGCCGCGCCCGCATGGCTCGCGCCGCGCCTGAGCCTCGCGGCCCCCGCGGCCGGCGAGGCGCGCTTCGTGCTGCTGCTGCTGCGCGGTGCGGTGGACGGCCTCGCGCTGGCGCCGCCGGTGGGCGATCCGGACTACGCGCGCCTGCGTGGCGCGGCATCGCTGGCCGGTGCCCCCGGCCTGCAGCGCCTCGACGGCCTGTTCGCGCTGCATCCGGCGCTGGGCTTCGTCGCCGAGCGCTGGCGCGGGGGCGAGGCGACATTGCTGCACGCGGTGGCCACGCCATACCGCGAGCGCTCCCACTTCGACGCGCAGGACGTGCTGGAGAGCGGCCACGCACGGCCGCACGCGGCAAGAACCGGTTGGCTGAACCGCGCCCTCTCCGGCCTGCCGCGCGCCGCTGGTGCGCCGGGTGCAGCACCGCGCGCAGTGGCGCTGGGCGCAGCCGTGCCACTGGTGCTGCGCGGCGGGAATGAAGTGGCCTCGTGGTCGCCAGGACGCCTGCCGCGGGTGGACGGGGACACCTTGCAGCGATTCGCCGACCTGTATGCGGACGACGCGCTGCTGGCCCGCCGCCTCGCCGAGGCAGGCGAGGCCCAGGCCATGGCCGGCGGCGATGCCGCAGCCATGGGAGCGGGTCGCGGCGGGCTGGCGCAGTTCGCGCAGATGTCGCGCGCGGCCGCGTCCTTCCTGGCGCGCGAGGAGGGGCCGCGGGTCGCGGTGCTCGAAACCTCCGGCTGGGACACGCATGCCGCACAGGGCGACCTCGATGGCGCGCTGGCCGCGCGCCTCGCGGCGCTCGATGCCGGCCTTCGCGCGCTGCATGCCGGCCTCGGCGGGGCCTGGCGCCACACCGTGGTGCTGGCCGTCACCGAGTTCGGCCGCACCGTGGCCGTCAACGGCACGCGCGGCACGGACCACGGCACCGGCGCCGCGGCCTTGCTGCTCGGCGGCGCGGTGCGTGGCCGCGTGATCGCCGACTGGCCGGGATTGGCGCCGCAGGCACTGCACGAAGGCAGGGACCTCAGGCCGACGCTGGACCTGCGCGCGGTGCAGGCCGCCGTGCTTCGCGAGCACCTGGGCATCGCGCCGGAATACATCGCGCGCGAGGTGTTCCCGGATGGACCCCGGCTTGCCCGCATCGAGGGACTGGTGCGCGCCTGAGGCCGGCGCCCGCCTGCTTCGTGGGCAGGCCTCGCCGTCGCCGCGCCGGCGGCGAGGCTTCTTCAGCGCGATGCCAGCGGCAGCCGCGTCGCGGGCAGCAGGGCCAGCACCGCCAGCACCGCCGCGGCCACCAGCGCGGCGGCGGCGCCGATGGCGTTGGCCACCGGCCCCCACACCAGGCTTCCGCCCGCGAGGCAGCCGTAGAACACGGCCGTGTACAGCGCCATGCCGCGCCCGCGCAGCGCGTCCGACATGGCCAGCTGCGCCGCCACGTTCAGCGAGGAGAGGCTGGCCAGCCAGGACGCTCCGGCGAGCAGCGCCGTGACCATGCCCAGCGCCGGGATGCGCAGCAGCGCGAAGCCGAGCAGGGCGATGGCCGTGGCCACCTGACCGAGCTGCTGCACGCGGTCGATGCCGATGCGGGCGCGCAGCCGCGGCAGGAACATCGCGCCGCCCACCGCGCCCACGCCAATGCAGCCGACCAGGATGCCGAACAGGCCGGGGCCACCGGAGAGCTGCTCGCGCGCGATCAGCGGCAGCAGTGCCCAGTAGCAGCTGCCGTTCAGGTAGTAGAGCACCGAGCGCCACAGCGTGCGGCGCAGCGCCGCGTTGTCGCGCGCCTGCGCCAGCCCGGTGCGCAGCGCGGCCATGAAGGTCTCCTTCTGCGCCGGCGCCGTGCGCCGGTAACCGTGCCAAGTGAGCAGCGCCACCAGCACGGCGATGAAGGTGAACGCGTTGATCAAGAACGGCCAGGCGATGCCCACGGCCGCGATCACCACGCCGGCCAGCGCCGGGCCGATGGCGCGGCTGATGTTCATGCTCATGGCATGCAGGGCGATGGCCTGCGGCAGGTCCTCGCGGCCCACCAGCGCCGGCACGATGGCCTGCCAGGTGGGCGACATCACGGCTACGCAGCTTCCCATCGCCAGCGTGACCAGCAGCAGGCTCGAGGGGCCTGCAACGTGGCCGAGCACCAGCAGGCCCATCAGCAGTGCCAGCAGCATCATCACCGCCTGCACCAGCACCAGCAGCCAGCGACGGTCGCAGCGGTCGGCCAGCGTGCCGGCGGGCACCGCCAGCAGGAACACGGGCAGGGCGCTGGCCACCTGCACCAGCGCCACCATCGAGGCCGACGGGTCGAACTCGGTCATCAGCCAGCGGGCGGCCAGGTCGTACATCCAGTTGCCGACATTGGCCACCAGTCCCGCGCTCCACAGCAGCGCGAACTGGCGATGCCGCAACGGCGCCCAGGCACCCGCCGAGCTCATCGCGTCAGCTTCTTGTACTTGATGCGCTCGGGGCGGATCTCCTCGCCGTGCCGGCGCGCGTAGTCCGCCGCGTACTCCTGGTAGTTGCCCTCGAAGAACACCACCTGCGAGTTGCCCTCGAAGGCGAGGATGTGGGTGGCGATGCGGTCGAGGAACCAGCGGTCGTGCGAGATCACCACCGCGCAGCCGGGGAAGGCCAGCAGCGCCTCCTCCAGCGCGCGCAGCGTCTCCACGTCGAGGTCGTTGGTGGGCTCGTCGAG
>QGUX01000202.1 GCA_003242275.1 Pseudomonadota bacterium
ACCATCGAGGACCTTGTCGCCATCCGCGAGGCGGCGCGCCATGCCAGGAGCGGCGCGGTGATCGGCGGCGGCCTGCTCGGCCTCGAGGCGGCCAAGGCGCTGGTGGACCTGGGACTGGAGGCCCACGTGGTGGAATTCGCGCCGCGGCTGATGGCCGTGCAGGTGGACGAGGGCGGCGGACGCGTCCTCCGCCGCCACATCGAGGCGCTGGGTGTGCGCGTGCACACCGGCAAGTCCACCACCGCCATCGAGCAGGGCACGGAGCGCCTGCACGTGCTGCGCTTCGCCGACGGCGGCTCGGTGGAGGCGGACCTGGTGATCTTCTCCGCCGGCATCCGCCCGCAGGATGCACTGGCGCGGGCCTGCGGCCTTGAGGTCGGGCCGCGCGGCGGCATCGTCATCGACGATGCCTGCCGCACCAGCGACCCCGACATCCTTGCGATCGGCGAGTGCGCGCTGTGGCAGGGCAGGCTGTTCGGCCTGGTGGCGCCCGGCTACCAGATGGCCGAGGTGGCCGCCGATGTGCTGCTGGGACGCAATGAAAAGCGCTTCACCGGCGCCGACATGAGCACCAAGCTCAAGCTGATGGGCGTGGACGTGGCCTCGCTGGGCGATGCGCATGCCACCACGCCGGGCGCGCAGTGCTGCACGCTGGTGGACGAGCGCATCGGCGTGTACAGGAAGCTGGTCGTCAGCGCCGACGGCAGGCGCCTGCTCGGGGGCATCCTGGTCGGCGATGCCAGCGACTATGGCACTTGGCTGCAGCTGATGCTGAACGGGATGCCGCTGCCCTCGCGCCCGGAATCCATGCTGGTGCCGGCGAACGGGGAGGACGGCGGCGGCACCGGCGCCGGCGTGGCCGCGCTGCCGGCGAGTGCGCAGATCTGCTCCTGCAACAACGTCAGCAAGGGTGCCATCTGCGCCGCGGTGGCCGAAGGCGTCACGACGCTGGGCGGCATCAAGAAGGCCACGCGCGCGGCCAGTACCTGCGGGGGCTGCGCCCCGCTGGTGACGCAGGTGATCAAGGCGGAGCTAGCGGCGCGCGGCGTGGCCGTCGACAACCACATCTGCGAGCACTTCCCGTACTCGCGCCAGGAACTGTTCCACCTGGTCAAGGTGGGCCGCATCACCACCTTCGCGGAACTGGTCGCGAAGCACGGCCGGGGCCTGGGCTGCGACATCTGCAAGCCGGCGGTGGCCTCGATCCTGGCCTCGCAGTACAACGAGTTCGTGCTCAAGCCCGACAAGGCGGTGCTGCAGGACACCAACGATTACTACCTCGCCAACATGCAGAAGGACGGCAGCTACTCGGTGGTTCCGCGCATCCCGGGTGGCGAGATCACGCCGGAGAAGCTGCTGGTGATCGCGCAGGTGGCGAAGAAGTACGGGCTGTACACCAAGATCACCGGCGGCCAGCGCATCGACCTGTTCGGCGCGCAGGTCAACCAGCTGCCGCAGATCTGGGAGGAGCTGATCGCGGCGGGCTTCGAGTCCGGCCATGCCTACGGCAAGGCGGTGCGCACGGTGAAGAGCTGCGTGGGTTCCACCTGGTGCCGCTACGGCGTGCAGGATTCGGTGGGCTTCGCCATCGAGCTGGAGAACCGCTACAAGGGCCTGCGCTCCCCGCACAAGCTGAAGTTCGCGGTATCGGGTTGCACCCGCGAGTGCGCGGAGGCGCAGAGCAAGGACGTGGGCGTGATCGCCACCGAGAAGGGCTGGAACCTGTACGTGTGCGGCAACGGCGGCATGAAGCCGCGGCACGCGGACCTGCTGGCCTCCGACCTCGACCGCGAGACGCTCATCCGCTACGTCGACCGCTTCCTGATGTTCTACGTGCGCACCGCCGACCGGCTGCAGCGCACATCGGTGTGGCTGGAGAACCTCGAGGGAGGGCTGGACTACCTCAGGTCCGTGATCATCGACGACAGCCTCGGCATCGCGGCGGAACTCGAGCAGGCCATGCAGCAGGTGATCGGCACCTACCAGTGCGAATGGAGGAAGGCGGTGGAGGATCCGGCGGTGCGCCGGCGCTTCCGCCATTTCGTCAACAGCGAGCGGCTCGATCCGGACGTGGTGATGGTGGAGGAGCGCGGCCAGCGCCGCCCGGCCACCCACGAGGAGCGGGTCCGCCTGAAGGTGAGCGCATGAGCACGGGCCGGAGGCATTTCGTCTGCACGCTGGAGGACATCCTGGACGGCGGGGGAGCCTGCGCGCTGGTGGACGGCGAGCAGTTGGCGCTGATGCGCGTCGGCGACGAGGTGTTCGCGGTGGAGAACCGCGATCCCTTCAGCGGCGCCAACGTGATCGCGCGCGGCCTGGTGGGTGACATCTCCGGCCAGCTGGTGGTGGCCTCGCCGGTCTACAAGCAGCATTTCAACCTGCGCACCGGGCGCTGCCTCGAGGACGAGGCGGTGTCGCTGCGCACCTGGCCCTGTGGGGTGCTGGACGGGCGCGTGTGGGTGGAATCGCAGGCGCAGGCCGCCGGCGGCGCGCGCGGCCGCAAGCGGCTGGTCGTGGTAGGCAACGGCATGGCGGCGATGCGCACGGTGGAGGAACTGCTGGAGCTCGCCGGCGATGAGTACCAGATCACCATCTTCGGCGCCGAGCCGCGCGGCAACTACAACCGCATCCTGCTCTCGCCGCTGCTCGCCGGGGAGACGGCGCGCGAGGCGCTGATGCTGCATCCGCTGGAATGGTACCGGGAGAAGGGCATCACCCTGCACGCCGGCGACCCGGTGGTGAGCATCGACCGGCGCAGCAAGCGCGTGATCTCCGCCTCCGGCGTGGTGGCGGGCTACGACCGGCTGCTGCTGGCCACGGGTTCCGACCCGGTGCGCCTGAAGGTGGCCGGGCACGACCTGCCAGGCGTGTTCTGCTTTCGCAGCATCGACGACGTGGAGGCCATGCTCGCGCAGGCGGGCAGTGCCCGCCAGGCCGTGGTGGTGGGCGGCGGGCTGCTGGGCCTTGAGGCCGCCAGCGGGCTGGCCAAGCAGGGCCTGTCGGTCACGGTGGTGCACATCCGCGATCGCGTGATGGACAAGCAGCTCGACGAGGAGGCGGCCGGGCTGCTCAGGCGTGCCATGGAGGCGCGCGGCATCCGCTTCTGCATGCCGGCGCGCACCGCGGCCTTCGAAGGCCGCGCACGGGTGGAGCAGCTGCGCACCGAGGATGGCCGCGTGCTGCCCGCCGACATGGTGGTGGTCGCGGCAGGCATCACGCCGCGCACCGAGCTGGCGCGCGCCTGCGGCCTCACCTGCGATCGCGGCATTCTCGTCGATGACACCCTGCAGACCTACGATCCGTCGATCTACGCCGTCGGTGAGTGCGTGCAGCATCGCGGCACCACCTACGGGCTGGTGGCGCCGCTGTGGGAGCAGGCCCGGGTCTGCGCCGCGCACCTGGCCGAGCGCGGCGTGACCCGCTTCCGGGGCTCGAAGCCCGCCTCGCAGCTCAAGGTCAGCGGCATCGACGTGTTCTCCGCCGGCGACATCGCGCAGTTGCGCAGCGCCGAGTCGATCCGCTACGCGGACCATGCGGCGGGCGTGTACAAGCGGCTGTGGCTGCGGGAGAACCGCCTGCTGGCCGCCGTGCTGTTCGGCGACACGCGCGCCGCGCCGCAGCTCGCCGAGCTGATCGAGACGCAGCGCGACGTATCCGCGCTGCGCGAGACGCTGCTGCTGGGTGAGTCGGCATGAGCGCGACCGTCACGCGCACCACCTGTCCCTACTGCGGCGTGGGTTGCGGCGTGCTGGCCGAGCGTGCCCCCGACGGTGCGGTCAGCGTGCGCGGGGATCCGGACCATCCGGCCAATCGCGGGCGGCTTTGCTCCAAGGGCGCGGCACTGGCCGCGACGCTGGGGCTGGAAGGAAGGCTGCTCGAGCCCGAGGTGGACGGCGCCACCACGGACTGGGACCAGGCCCTGGGCGAGGTGGCCGGCCGCCTTTCCGCCTGCATCGCCGAACATGGTCCCGACGCGGTGGCCTTCTACGTGTCCGGCCAGCTCCTGACCGAGGACTACTACGTCGCCAACAAGCTGGCCAAGGGCTTCATCGGCACCGCCAACATCGACACCAACTCGCGCCTGTGCATGGCCTCGGCAGTGGCGGGCCACGTGCGCGCCTTCGGCGAGGACGTGGTGCCGGTGGAGTACGCCGACCTCGATCAGGCCGACCTCATCGTGCTGGTGGGATCGAACCTGGCGTGGTGCCATCCGGTGCTGATGCAGCGCATCCTCGCCGCGCGCGCCGGGCGTGGCACGCGGCTGGTGGTCGTCGACCCGCGGCGAACCGCCACCTGCGACGGTGCCGACCTGCACCTGCCGCTGCGCAGCGGCACCGACGTGATGCTGTTCAACGGCCTGCTGGCGTGGCTGGCGGAAACCGGCCACGTGGATGCGCCCTTCGTGGCCGGGCACACCAGCGGCCTCGAGCAGGCACTGGATGCGGCGCGCGTCGCCTGCAGCGACATCGCCGCCACCGCGCAGACCTGCGGCCTTGATGCCTCGCTGGTGGAGCGGTTCTTCGCACTGTTCGCCGCACACGAGCGCGTGGTGACACTGTTCTCGCAGGGCGTGAACCAGTCCTCCTCGGGCACGGACAAGGTCAACAGCATCATCAACTGCCACCTGTTGACCGGCCGCATCGGCCGGCCGGGCATGGGCCCGTTCTCGATCACCGGCCAGCCCAATGCCATGGGAGGCCGCGAGGTCGGCGGGCTGGCCACGCAGCTCGCGGCACACCTCTCGCTGCCCAATGCCGGGCACCGTGCGGCGGTGCAGGAATTCTGGAATTCGCCGCGCATCGCCGAGCGTCCGGGATTGAAGGCCGTGGAACTGTTCCAGGCCATCGACGCCGGCCGCGTGAAGGCGGTGTGGATCATGGCCACCAATCCCGTGGTCAGCCTGCCGGATGCCGACCTGGTGCGCCGTGCGCTGTCACGCTGTCCGCTGGTGATCGTGTCCGACTGCGTGTCGGCCAACGACACGCTGCCGTACGCGCACATCCGCCTGCCGGCCGCGGCCTGGGCGGAGAAGGACGGCACCGTCACCAACTCCGACCGGCACGTGTCGCGCCAGCGCGCCTTCCTGCCGCTGCCGGGCAACGCAAGGCCGGACTGGTGGATCGTGGCGCAGGTGGCGCAACGCATGGGTTTCACCCGCGGCTTCGATTACCAGGGTCCCGAGGTCGTCTTCGACGAATTCGCCCGCCTCACCGCCATCTCGCGCCGCTTCGGCATGCTGCTCGACCTGACCGGACTGGCGGGACTCGACCGTGCGGGCTACGACGCCATGCCGGTCACGCAATGGCCGGCGCCGGCGCGCGTGTCGCGTCCCTTCGCGGACGGCCGCTTCGCCACCGCCGACGGCCGCGCGCGCTTCATACCGACGCCGGCACGTCCCCCGCGGCACGCGCCCTCGGCCGAGTATCCGCTGATCCTGAACACCGGCCGCATCCGTGACCAGTGGCACACCATGACGCGCACGGCGCGCGCGCCACAGCTCAACGCGCACGAGCCCGAGCCCTTCATCGATGCGCACGCGGCCGACCTGGCCGCCATCGGCGCGGCCCCCGGCGACCTCCTGCGGGTGGTGTCGCGCTGGGGCAGCGCGCTGGCGCGGGCACGCTGCAGCGGTGAGTTGCCCGCGGGCATGGTGTTCATGCCCATCCACTGGAGCGGTCAGTTCGCGCGCGCCTCCCGCGTGGGCGCGGCGGTCAATCCGGTGGTGGACGCGCTGTCCGGCGAGCCGGAGTTCAAGCACACGCCGGTGCGCCTGGAGAAGGTCGAAGTGGAATGGAGCGGCTTCCTGCTCTCACGCGAGCGCGTGCCCGCGCCCGACGCGCTGTGGTGGGCGGCCTCGCCCGGCGAGGGCGCTGTGAGGATGGAGTTCGCCGGTCGCGGAGAGCGGCGACCCGATGCCGCGTGGCTGAATTCCGTGGTGCCCGGCGCCGCGCGCGCCGAGTGGATAGAGTTCAGCGACCCGGCTCTGGGCAACTACCGTGTGGCGCTGGTGGGCGAGGGCGGGCGGCTGCTGGCCTGCATGATGGTGAGCAGCAGCGGAAGGTTGCCGCCGCGGGCGTGGCTGGCGTCGTTGTTCGCCACCGGTGCGCCGCTCACCACGGCGGACCGTCGCTGCCTGTTGCTCGGGCGCCGCCAGGACGCACCGGATCCGGGGCCCACCATCTGTGCCTGCTTCGCCGTCGGCGCCAATACCATCGCCGCGGCCATCGACGAGGGTTGCGGCTCGGTGGAGGCGGTGGGCCGCAGGCTGCGTGCCGGCACCAACTGCGGCTCCTGCCAGCCCGAGATCGCGCGCCTGATCGCGGCGCGCAGGCCGGCCGATGCCGCGCCACGGCCACGGATGCAGCCCCTGCGTGCATCCTGAGCGGCGGGGCCGCCCCCGGCCCCCCCCCCCCGGCGTTTACCCGGGCTCGGCCCGGGCAGGACGCACTTTAAACCCCCGCCGGCGGGGGGGGCAGGGGCCATGCCCGGGGCGCAATCCA
>QGUX01000203.1 GCA_003242275.1 Pseudomonadota bacterium
CTTCCAGGTGCACGGCGAACTCCACGATCAGGATGGCGTTCTTGCACGCCAGTCCCACCAGCACCAGGAAGCCGATCTTGGTGAAGATGTTGTTGTCGCCACCCACCAGCCACACGCCGGCCAGCGCCGACACGATGCACATGGGCACGATCAGGATCACCGCCAGCGGCAGCGTCCAGCTCTCGTACTGCGCCGCCAGCACCAGGAAGGCCAGCAGCACGCACAGCGGGAAGATCAGCGTGGCGCTGCCGCGGGCCATCATCTCCTGGTAGGACAGGTCGGTCCACTCGAAGGCCACGCCCGGCGGCAGAGTCTCCCGCGCCAGCTTCTCCATGGCATCCAGCGCCGTGGTCGAGCTCACGCCCGGCGCCGCCTGGCCGTTGATGTCGGCCGACAGGTAGCCGTTGTAGTGGATCACGCTGTCCGGGCCGTAGCTGTCCTTCACCGCGAGCACCGAAGACAGCGGCACCATCTCGCCGGAGGCGTTGCGGGTCCTGAGCTCCAGGATCTGCTCCTTGTGCGCACGGAACGGAGCATCGGCCTGCGCGATCACCTGGTAGCTGCGCCCGAACAGGTTCAGGTCGTTCACGTACAGCGACCCCAGGTACACCTGCAGCGTCTCGAACACGTTCGCCAGCGGGATGTTCTCGCGCTTGGCCTTCTCGCGGTCGATGTCGGCGTAGATCTGCGGAACGTTCACCAGGTAGTTGGAGAACACGCCGGTGACGCCCGGGGTCTGGTTGGCGCGCACGAGGAAGTCCTGCAGCACGCGGTTGAGCTCCTGGTAGCCCAGCGAGCCGCGATCCTCGATCTGCATCTTGAAGCCGCCCAGCGTGCCCATGCCCTCCACCGGCGGCGGCGGCGCCACGCCGACGAAGGCATCCTCGATGGCGAACAGGCGGCCCTGCACCGACTGGAGGATCTCGTCGGCCGAGCGCCCGCCGCTGCGCTTCGCCTTGGGCTCCAGCGTGGCGAAGGCCACGCCGCTGTTGGAGGCGATGCCGAAGCCGGCGGTCACGGACAGGCCGGAGAACGAGATCACCGACTCCACACCCTCTTCCCCGGCGAGGATGTCATCGATCCGCCGCATCACCTCCTCGGTGCGCTCCAGCGATGCGGCGTCGGGGAGCTGCGCGAAGGCGATGATGTAATCCTTGTCCTGCACGGGCACGAAGCCCTGCGGCACCGCCATCAGCGCCCCGCCGCCCAGGGCCAGGAGGCCCGCGTAAACCGCGACGGCCACCGCACTCCTGCGCAGCACCTGCGCCACGCCGCGGCTGTAGCGGCCGGAGGCACGGACGAAGAAGCGGTTGAAGGGCCTGAAGATGAAGCCCACGGTGCGGTCGAGGAAGCGCGTCACCGCGTCCCTGGGCGCATCGTGCGGCTTCAGCAGCACCGATGCCAGCGCCGGGGACAGCGTCAGCGAGTTGAACGCCGAGATCAGCGTCGAGATGGCGATCGTGACCGCGAACTGGCGGTAGAAGCTGCCGGTCAGGCCGCCGATGAAGGCGATGGGGACGAATACCGCCGTCAGCACCAGCGCAATCGCGATGATGGGCCCGCTGACCTCGTCCATGGCCTTGAACGTGGCCTCGCGCGGCGACAGCCCGGCCTCGATGTTGCGCTCCACGTTCTCGACCACGACGATGGCGTCGTCGACCACGATGCCGATGGCCAGCACCAAGCCGAACAGCGACAGGGTGTTGATCGAGAAGCCGAGCAGGTGCAGCACCGCGAAGGTGCCCACGATGGACACCGGCACGGCCGCCAGCGGGATGATGGACGCACGCCAGGTCTGCAGGAACAGCACCACCACCAGCACCACCAGCAGGATGGCCTCCAGCAGGGTCTTGATCACCGCGTCGATGGAATGGCGCACGAACTGCGTCGGGTCGTAGACCACGCGGTACTCCACCCCTTCCGGGAAGTTCCGCGACAGCTCGTCCATGCGCGCGCGCACCTCGTCGGCCAGCTGCAGCGCGTTCGATCCCGGCGCCTGGAAGATGGCGATGGCCACCGCCGGCATGCCGTCGAGGTAACCAAGGATGCCGTACTCGGAGGTCCCCAGCTCCACCCGCGCCACGTCGCGCAGCCGCGTGAGCTCGCCGGCGTCGCCGGTCTTGATGATGATGTCGCCGAACTCCTCCTCGGAGGCCAGCCGCCCGTAGGCATTGACCAGGAGCTGCTGGCTCACGCCCGGCGTCATCGGCTGGGCGCCGACGATGCCGGCCGGCACCTGCACGTTCTGCTCGCGGATGGCGTTGACCACGTCGCCGGCGGTCATGCCGCGCGCGGCCACGCGGTGCGGGTCCAGCCACACGCGCATGGCGTAGGGCCCGCCGCCGAACACCTCCACCTGGCCCATGCCGGGGATGCGCGCCAGCGTGTCGCGCACCTGCAGCTCGGCGAAGTTGCGCAGGTACTTCAGGTCATACCGGCCGTTCGGCGACACGAGCTGCACGAACATGGTGATGTTCGGGTTGCTCTTGACCGTCGTGACGCCGATCTGGCGCACTTCCTCGGGCAGCCGCGAAAGCGCCTGCGCGACGCGGTTCTGCACCTGCACCTGCGCCATGTTGATGTCGGTGCCGACCTCGAAGGTGACCGTCAGCATCAACGCGCCGGAGGAGGAGGCCTGCGAGGACATGTACAGCATGTTCTCGACGCCGTTGATGGCCTGCTCCAGCGGTGCGGCCACGGTCTCGGCGATCACCGCGGGGCTGGCGCCCGGATAGGAGGTCTGCACCACCACCGACGGCGGCGCGACCTCCGGGTACTCGCTCACCGGCAGCACCTGCAGCGACAGCAGGCCCGCCAGGAAGATGATGATGGAGAGAACCCCCGCGAAGATCGGGCGGTCGATGAAGAAATGAGAGAACTTCATGCGCGGTCGACCGTCAGCCCTCCGCCGCAGGCGCCGGCTCCGCAGCAGCCGTCGCCTCGCCTTCCATGGGCACCATGCGCGGCCTGACCACCATGCCCGGCCGCACGCGCTGCAGCCCGTTCACCACGATGCGCTCCCCGCCCTTGAGGCCACTGCGCACGGCCCGCAATCCATCCACCAGGGGACCGGTGGTGATGGCGCGGTACTCGAGCGTGTCGCCCTCGCCCACCACCAGCACGTAGCGGCGGTCCTGGTCGGTGAGGATGGCACGGTCGTTGACCAGCGTGCCCGCGTACTTGCTGGTGCCGAGCAGCCGCACGCGCGCAAACATGCCCGGCACCAGCAGGCGGTCGGGGTTCGGGAACACCGCCCGCCCCATCAGCGTGCCGGTGCCTGCGTCCACGCGGTTGTCCACGAAGTCCATGTAACCCTGGTGGCGGAAATCGGTCTCGTTGCCCACCGCGAGCAGCACCGGATTGGCATGCTCGCGCGACAGCGCCCGCTGGCCACTGCGGGCCAGGTCCATGTACTTGAGGTAATCGCGCTCGGACGCCTCGAAGTACACGTACATCGGCGACATCGACACCACCGTGGTCAGGCGCGTGGCCTGGCCGGAAAGGCCGCCCGTGACGAGGTTGCCCACCGTGACTTCGGCACGGCCCACGCGGCCGTCGATGGGGGAAGTCACGCGCGTGTACGAAAGGTTCAGCCGCGCCACGTCCACGGCCGCCTCGGCCGCCTTCACCGCCGCCTGCGCGCTGACCAGGGCGGCCTTGCGGGCGTCGAATTCCTCCTGCGAGATCGCGCGCGTCGCCACCAGCTTCTCGGCGCGGACGAGGTCGGCCTCGGCCAGCGTGGCCGCGGTGCGGGCCCGCTCGGCCTCGGCCTGGGCGCGGTCGAACTCCGCCTGGTAGGGGCGCGGGTCGATGACGAACAGCACATCGCCCTTCTTCACCTCGCGGCCTTCCTCGAAGTTGACCTGCTGCAGGTAGCCCGAGACCTGCGGGCGGATCTCCACCGTCTCGACGGCCTCGAGCCGGCCGGTGTACTCGTCCCACTCGCTGATCTCGCGCTCGATCACCGTGGCCACGCTGACCTCCATTGGGCCGGGAGCACCCGCCTCGGGGCTGGCCGAAGTGCCGCAGGCGGAAAGCACGGAAGACAGGAACAGGAGCGACGCAACGCGGACGCGAACTGGCATGGGGGCTGACCTGAAGGAAGCGGGAATTCCCGCGCCTGAGCGTAGGCGGGCGCGCAAGTATAGCGCCTCGATGCTGCGGCGGCGAAGCCGATGCCGGCATGGATGACCGAGAGGGCGCCGGCCGATCCGTACTGTTTGCACCTGGCGACAGCGTTGCCGGTTCAAGCCACTTGCTCTCCCCTGATGTCTACCTTTCGAGGGATTGACAGCCCGATGCGCTTCCGGCCACCCGCCGTTGCACCGGCAATGCGTGCGGGTCCTACGCGCATGTAGGACGAGTCCCGTTGTCCTCGCCCCGCACCCCGGGGACGCTGTCGGGACGACCCGCCTCGCCCGGTGAGAGCCATGGCTGTCCGATCGTTCGCTTCCGTCAGCATCTCCTTCGGCCTCGTCAACATCCCCGTGGACG
Source organism: Pseudomonadota bacterium (assembly GCA_003242275.1). The sequence continues at coordinate 4,495 of QGUX01000203.1, forward strand.
TGTACACGGCCGAGGTCGCGTCCAACCGCATTTCCTTCAACCTGCTGCACGCCTCGGACGGTGCGCGCGTGAAGCAGCAGTACGTGTGCGCGCTGGATGGAGAGGTCGTGCCGCGCAGCGAGATGGTCAAGGGCTATGAGTACGAGAAGGACCGCTACGTGATGTTCAAGCCGGAGGAGATCAAGGCGCTGGAGGAAGCGGGCACCAGGGTGGTGAACATCACCGGGTTCGTGCCGCTGGACACCGTCGACCCGGTGTACTTCGACCGCACATACCTGCTGTCACCCTCCAAGCACGGCGCCAAGCCCTATGCGCTGCTCAACGAGGCCATGCGCCACACCGGGCTGTGCGCGGTGGGGCGCTGGGCGGCGCGCGGCCGCGAGTACGTGGTCATCGTGCGCCCGGTCGAGGGTGGCATGGCCATGCACCAGCTCTATTTCAAGGACGAGGTTCGTACCATGCGTGACGTCCCGATGGGTGATGCACCGGAGCTCGCCGCAGGCGAGCTGAAGCTGGCCAGGGCGCTGATCGAGCAGACCCGCGCCAAGCGCTTCGATCCCGACGAATTCCACGACGAGTTCAGGGCCCGCGTGGAGGCGGCGATCGAGAAGAAGGTGCGCAGCGGCAAGGAGATCTCGCACTTCGAGGCTCCCGAAACCGAGGTGGCGGCCGCAGGCAATGTCGTGGACCTGATGGAGGTCCTGCAGCGCAGCCTGACCCGCGGGTCCGGCGTCAAGGTGTCTTCGGCAAAGGGCACTGCCGCAGCGGCCGGCACCTCCACCGCACGCAAGCCGCCGCGGAGGGTCACGGCGCCCGCCCGGAGGAAGCGCAGCGCGTCCACCAACCGGAGCGCCTGACTTGCAGCGCTTCGGGACCGGCGAAGTGGCGCGCCTCACCGGCATGCCCGCCAGCGCCGTGCGCGCAATGGCGCGCGCCGGCTACGTGAAGCCCGCCCGGGGTCCACGTTCCTCGCTGCGCTTTACCTTCCGGGACGTGGTGCTGCTGCGCACGGCCCGCGAGCTGATGGCCGCGCAGGTGCCGCGCCGCAGGCTGGGCGCCGCCCTTCGGGCGCTGCGCGCGCAGCTGCCGGTCGACGTCCCGGAGCGGGGCCTTTCGGTCACCGCCGCGGGCGACCGGATCGTCGTGCACGAGGCCGGTGCGAAGCGCGACGTGCTTTCCGGACAGCTGCTGCTGGCCTTCGACGTCCGGATCCAGGAGGGTGACATCCTGCTCATCGACTCACCGGCACACGCACCCGCGCGCGGTGGCGATGGCGATCCGGACGAGGAGTGCATCCGGCAGTTCGAGTCCGCACTGGCGCTGGAGGAAACCGACCTGGACGCTGCCGTCGAGGCCTATCGCGCCTGCGTGCTGCGGCACGCGCATCACGGGGCGGTGGCCAACCTCGGCCGGCTGCTGCACCTCGGCGGCCACATCAGCGACGCCGTCCAGGTCTACCGCAGCGTGCACGAACCCGATGCCGACATCCTCTACAACCTCGGCGTGGCGCTCGAGGACCTGGGCAGGCCACGCGAGGCCATCGACGCCTACCTGCGCGCCATCGCCCTCGACGAGGAGCTCGCCGATGCGCACCACAACCTCGCGCGGCTGTTCCAGGAGGAAGGCGACGCGCGCCGCGCGCTGCGGCACTGGAACACCTGGCGCAGATTGGCGACAGGTGCAACGTGATCCTCGGGGATTCCCTGACCAGTGATCCCGATCACGTCACAGCGGCGCGCGATCAGTGTTACCCTGATTCTTACTCTGGGGCGTCGTGGCTATAAATCGCCTGACGACAAAGGCAAACCCGCCGTGAGGCGGGGACGCAAAGCTTCCGGTCTGGCGTCCATCGTGACCAGACAGCGGGGTTGCCGATCGACACCGTCACCCCGACGGTGCGCCGCATCCCTTCTGCGCCATGTACCGCGAGCCTTGCACACGCAGCAAGGAGTGGCCATGCAGGTTCTTCGCAACTCTTTC
>QGUX01000389.1 GCA_003242275.1 Pseudomonadota bacterium
ACCCAGTGGGGCGAGTCGATGGGACGTGTGCTGCGCGACCGGCCCACGGCGCCACGCGCCGGCGGGCCGCGGGCGCTTGATGGCGTCACGCGCGAGCGCTTTGTCGCGGCCACGGTAGCCGGCACCTGGAGGACCAGCGCCCGGCTTGGCCAGCCCGTGCAGCCCGGCGAAGTGCTGGGTTACCTCGAAGGGGAGCCCGTGAGCGCGCCGATTGCCGGTTACCTGCGCGGCCTGTCGCGCGACGGCGTGCAAGTGCTGCCCGGCGCCCGGCTGGTCGAGGTCGACCCGCGCCGCGAGCCGGAACTGCAAGGGCTCGGCGAGCGCCCGCGCGCCGTCGCGCGCGGCGTCATCGAGGCGCTGTCCGAACGTTTCCCGGGGCTGGGAGCCGCCGGCTGATGCCCGGGGAAGCCTCGGCGCTGCAGCTGGTGCTCAGCGGCGATCCGGCGCTGTACGCCATCGTGCGGCTGTCGCTGGCGGTGAGCCTTTCGGCCACGCTGCTGGCCACGCTGCTGGGCGCGCCGCTGGGGGCGCTGCTGGCGCTGGGCCGCTTCCGCGGTCGCCAGCTCATCATCGTCATGCTCAATGCGCTGATGGGCCTGCCACCGGTGGTGGCGGGCCTGGCCGTGTACCTGCTGCTGTCGCGCTCCGGTCCGCTGGGATCGCTGGGGCTGCTGTTCACGCCGCAGGCCATGGTGATCACGCAGACGCTGCTGGTGCTTCCCATCATCGCCGCGCTGACGCGCCAGACCGTGGAAGACCTGTGGCACGAGTACCGCGACGAACTCGATGCCATGGACGTGGGACCGCTGCGCCGCATGACCACGCTGCTGTGGGATGCGCGCTTCTCGCTGGTCACCGCGGTGCTGGCCGGCTTCGGCCGGGCCGCCGCCGAAGTGGGATCGATCATCATCGTCGGCGGCAACATCGAGGGCTTCACGCGCACCATGACCACGGCCATCGCGATGGAGACCTCCAAGGGCAACCTGCCGCTGGCCATGGGACTGGGGCTGGTGCTGATCACGCTGATCCTGGTGGTGAACGCGGCCGCATGGGCGGTGCGGCGCGCGGGCCAGCGCTTCGAGCACGCCTGATGGCGACACCATTGCATCCCGGCGTGCCGTTGCCCATCGTGATGGAGGACGTGCACGTGAACCTCGGCGCCACGCCGGTGCTGCGCGGCGTGTCGCTGCGTTTCGAGGCCGGGGCGCCGACGGTGCTGATCGGTCCCAATGGCTCGGGCAAGACCACGCTGCTGCGTGTGGCCATGGGGTTGCTGCGTGCGGATGCGGGGCGTATCCGCTGGGGGGAGAGCGACCATGCCGTGCCCGAGCGTTGCGCACTCGTGTTCCAGCGCCCCGTGATGCTGCGTCGCACGGTGGCGGCCAACCTGGGCTATGCGCTGGCTGCGGCCGGCGTGCCGCGGGCGCAGCGGCCGGCGCGGGTGCAGGCCCTGCTGCGCGAGGTGGGGCTCGATGGCATGGCGGACCGTCCCGCGCCGCGCCTCTCCGGCGGCGAGCGGCAGCGACTGGCGCTGGCGCGCGCGCTGGCGCGTGATCCGGCGGTGCTGTTCCTCGATGAACCGACCGCCAGCCTCGATCCGGCCGCGACGCTGGCCATCGAGGAGCTGGTGCGCCGCGTGGCGGCCGCGGGCGTGAAGGTGGTGATGACCACGCATGACCTCGGCGAGGCCGCGCGGCTCGCCGGTGAGGTCGTCCTGTTGCACCGGGGACGGTGGTCGCGAACGGGCCGGGGCGGCCGGTTCTGGGTCACCCGCGCCCCCAAAAAGCCCGCGGGGTTCACCCC
>QGUX01000390.1 GCA_003242275.1 Pseudomonadota bacterium
AGCGCCTGGTGCCCGGCTTCGAGGCGCCGGTGATGCTGGCCTACTCGGCCCGCAACCGCTCGGCCTCGATCCGCATCCCGTGGGTGTCGAACCCGAAGGCCCGCCGCATCGAGGTGCGCTTCCCGGATTCCTCCGCGAACCCGTACTTCGCCTTCGCGGCGATGATGATGGCCGGCCTGGACGGCATCCAGAACAAGATCCACCCGGGCGATCCGGCGGACAAGGACCTGTACGACCTGCCGCCCGAGGAGGAGAAGGCCATCCCGCAGGTGTGCCACTCGCTCGACATGGCGCTCGAGGCCCTCGACAAGGATCGCGAGTTCCTCACGCGCGGCGGTGTGTTCACCAACGACGTGATCGATGCCTACATCAACCTGAAGATGCAGGAGGTCACCCGCTTCCGGATGAGCACGCATCCGGTCGAGCTCGACATGTACTACAGCCTCTGAACCCGGCCGGTGGGACCGGCGGCCCCGCGGCCGCCGGTTCCTTGAATCGGCGGGAAATGGGACTATGCTGATGCCGTATGCGCCCAATTGCCACAGTCCTGTTGCTCGGCCTTGCGTTGACCGCGGGTGCGGCAGAGGTCTGGCGCTGGAAGGACGCGAACGGCGTCATCCACTATTCCGACCAGCCCCGGCCCGGCGCCGAGCGGGTGGTCATCGGCGAGGCCCCCAGGCCGTCGGGCTCCGGCCCGCTGCCCGAGGAGCCGCCCGAGGTGGCCCCGCGGCCGCCGCCGGAGCGGCCCTTCCAGTACACGCGCTGCGAGGTGGTCTCACCCATGGCGGACGAGACCTTCCACGGCGTGCAGGCGATCAATGTGACGCTCGACATCGAGCCCGCGCTCGATCCCTCGCACCGCGTCGAGGTGCTGATGAACGGCGTGCGGCTGGACTGGCCGCCGCAGCTCATCTCCTACACCATTCCCGAGGTCTTCCGCGGCAGCCACACGCTGCAGGTGCGCATCTACGACCAGCGCGGCAACCCGGTGTGCAGCGGGCCGTCGCTCACCTTCCACCTGCGCCAGCAGAGCCTGTACTCGCCGGCGCGCCCCCGGCCGAACACCGGCAACTGATCGCGCGATCGCGCGGGGAGGATTCCGCGCGATGACGTCGGCGCAACGCGACCACAACTGGTCCTCGCCACTCTCGCAGTTCGAGCCCACCGAGCTCTTCGACTCGCTCTCGACCGGCATCGTGGTGCTCGATGCCGAGCTGTGCCCCATCTACGCCAATGTCAGCGCGCAGGACTTCATGGCCGCGAGCCTGAGGCACGCGCGCGGCCGGCCGTTCTCGGACCTGTTCTACGATCCCACCCACCTCGTGGCGGTGCTGCGCCGCTCGCTCGACAACCTGGAGACCTGCACCCAGCACGAGCTGGTGCTGAAGGCCGTGGGTTCGGCCGCCAACCGCGAGCCCAGCCTGATCGACCTGATCGTCACGCCGCTGGAGGGCCAGGCCACCGGCACCTACCTGCTGCTGGAGATGACCGACGCCACGCAGCGCCAGCGCATCACCCGCGACAACCAGATCCTCGCCGACATGGACGCCAGCCGCCTGATGGTGCGGCAGCTCGCGCACGAGGTGAAGAACCCGCTCGGCGGCCTGCGCGGCGCCGCGCAGCTGCTCGACAAGGAGCTCACCAGCCATCCCGCGCTGCGCGAGTACACCGCCGTGATCATCGCCCGGCCCTTATACACATCTGAGCCTGCCGCCGAAGGGGATAAGGACGATACCGGGGGTCGCCGGAACATTAAAAAAAAAAAACTACAGGATAACAATGTCAACCCCGACCACGAA
>QGUX01000204.1 GCA_003242275.1 Pseudomonadota bacterium
GGGGGGCCAAGCGCCTGCCCGCATTCGGGGAGCGAATCATTCCGGCGCTTGCAACCCCGGGGGGCGTGCAACGCTGATCCGCGATGCGGGCGGCACCTACCTCGTGCTGACGGGCACCGCGACCGGGGCCGGCAACGCCGTTTCGGTCAGTGCGGCCAACGCGTCGGCGGGCCTGCAGCAGCTCGTCGACGACCTCAACGACTTCGATCCGGAGCGCGACGTGGCGGCGCAGGACGCGATCGCCTATGTCTCCGGCTACGAGATCCGCGGCAGCACCAACACCATCGCCGACGCCATCGACGGGGTGACGCTGGTGCTGAAGAAGGTCACGCCGGAGGGCGAGGCCATCTCCCTTTCGGTGCAGCGCGATGATGCGGCCATCCAGAAGAAGGCCGAGGGCTTCGTCACCGCCTGGAACGCGCTGGCCCAGCAGATCGCCGCGCTGGGCAGGTACGACGCGACCACGAAGACCGCAGGTCCCCTGCTGGGCGATTCCATGCTGCGCGGCATCGACACCCAGCTTCGGCGCATGCTCGGCGAGCCGGTGCCGGGCACCACCGGCGAGTACCGCACGCTGACCAGCCTGGGCATCGAGATGACCGAGACAGGCACGCTCAAGCTCGACGCGGCGAAGTTCCAGAAGGCGCTGGCCGCCGATCCGGACGCGGTCAGCCGCGTGTTCTCCTCCGGGTCGGGCGTGGCCGTGCGCATCTCGGAATACCTCGGCGAGCGCCTCTCGGCCACCGGCGAGATCGCCGCCCGCAACGAGCGCATTTCCTCGCAGCAGCGCCGCCTGGAGCAGGAGCGGGAGGCACTGGATGCGCGCATGCAGGTCATCCAGGAACGCTACCTCAAGCAGTTCACTGCGATGGACGCGCTGCTGGCGCAGCTGCAGACCACCTCCAGCTACCTCACGCAGCAGCTGCAGAACCTCTCGAAGCTCTCCGGCGGCAAGTCCGGCTAGCGTCCCTCAAGTTCCGGCGCCTCGCGCCGTTAAGTCGCATGTAGAGAGGAGTTCCCGCATGTCGGCTTACCCGAAATCCAGCCTGGCCGCCTATCGCTCCGTCGCCGCCCACGGCGGCGTGGACGCGGCCGATCCCCACCGGCTCATCACCCTGCTGATGGACGGCGCCCTGGAGCGACTGGCCTCGGCCCGCGGTGCCATCGAGCATGGCGACCCGGAAGCCAGGAACCGGCTCATCCACCGCACGGTGGCCATCGTCGAGGAACTGCGGGCCAGCCTGAACATGGAGGGCGGCGGCCAGATCGCCGCCAATCTCTCGGACCTGTACGAGTACTGCGGGCGCCAGCTGCTGCGCGCCAACGTGGAGAATCGCGCCGAGCTGCTCGACGAGGTGGGCAACCTGCTGCGCGAGATCCGCGGCGCATGGGTGCAGATCCCGGCCGCGGCCCGCGCATGAGCCGGCCGGCGCCGCTTCCTGCCGCCGGCAGGCTGCTGGCCCAGGGTGTGACGGCCTCCACATTCCAGCTCGTGCGGGGGATGCGTGACCAGCGCGACCGGGCCACGATCCGGAGCCTGATGGCCGAGCGCCGCCGCCTGCTCACCGAGCTGGCACGATACATGAATACTGGAAGGCACGTCGGTTCGCTGGCGGCCCTCTCGGCTGCGGTGGCCGAGTCGGACCGCACGCTGGAGGTGCTGCTCGGACAGATGTCTGCGGCCGCGCCCGGCGCAAGAGGAAGCGAATGTACGAGGGCGTCGACACAGTCATCCTGAACAACGAGCTGGCCTACCAGGACGTGCTGCCGGTGGCGTTCAAGCCGCTGGCGCGGCCCATGGATGCGGCGGCGGTGGCGGCGCTGACCGACCGCAACGTGCGCATGCTGCAGGTGTGCGCCGTGCTGGAAGAGCAGGGCGCGCTGGAGAAGAAGGACGAATCCTCGCCGCATGCGGCCGACGTGCTGCGGCTGGAGGTGAAGGTCAACCTGTTGCTGGACCTTGTCGGCCAGCTGCTGGCGGCGCAGGTGCCGCGGCCCGTGCCGGCGCTGGTGCGCTTCAACGCACTGGGGGCGCTGTGGAAATCCTCCAATCCCCCGCGGGTGGGACAACAGGGCCTGCTGGAGATCTGGCTGCGCGACAGCCTGCCGCAGCCGCTGGCGCTGATTGCCAACGTCACCCATGTGGCGGCCGACGGCCACGTGAAGGCGAACCTCGTGCCGCCCGGCGAGGCCACGGCCGACCTGCTCGAAAAGCTGGCATTCCGCCGGCACCGGCGCCAGGTTGCCGGCTCCCGACAGCCCCGTCGTCCCGGAAATGAGACCGCGATCACACGCATACTCCGTTGATTGACGCGTTGCGTCACTTTTCCGACGCCGGGGGTTTGCGAGACTGGCCGCCTTCGCAAACAACAACACCGACCCGTTTCCTGCCTCATGGCCACCGCTGAATCCGAACTCCGCGCCGCGCTCGCGACCCCCACGGGTCCGACCGGCGAGTCCGTCGCCATTCGCCAGGTCCGCGCGCTGATCGAGCAGGTCGCGGTCCACGACTCCAGCGTCCTGATCCTCGGCGAGTCGGGCACCGGCAAGGAAGTGGTGGCGCGGGCCATCCACAATGCCAGCCCGCGTCGCCACCGGCCGTTCGTGGCGGTCAACTGCGGCGCCATCCCCGCCGACCTGCTCGAAAGCGAGCTGTTCGGCCACGAGAAGGGCGCCTTCACCGGGGCGGTCGCCACGCGCAAGGGGCGCTTCGAGCTCGCCGACGGCGGCACGCTGTTCCTCGACGAGATCGGCGACATGAGCCTGCCGATGCAGGTGAAGCTGCTGCGCGTGCTGCAGGAACGCGTGTTCGAGCGCGTGGGCAGCGCGCTGCAGTACCGCTGCAACGTGCGCATCATCGCCGCCACGCACCGCAACCTCGAGGAGGCGATCCGGCAGGGCACCTTCCGCGAGGACCTGTTCTACCGCCTGAACGTGTTCCCGATCGAGATGCCCTCGCTGCGCTCGCGCAAGGAGGACCTGCCCATCCTGATCCGCGACTTCTCCGAGATGAACGTGGCGGCGGGCAGGGCGCGCGTGCTGCTGACCGAGGGCGCGATGGAATGCCTCTCGCGCTACAACTGGCCCGGCAACGTGCGCGAACTGGGCAACCTGGTCGAGCGGCTGTCCATCCTCTGCGGCGGGCGTCCGGTGGGCGTGGCGGACCTGCCACCGCGCTACCGTCCCGCCGACTGGACGCCGTCGGCGGATTCGGAGCAGATCGCCCGGGTCCTCATGCCGGCGGCCCGGCCAGTGCCCATCGCGCCGGCGGGCGGGCAGGCCGGGACCGGGCCTGAACCCGGGCCTGCGTGCGCAGCAGTGGCCTGCGGATCGCCGGCAGCGCCGCACGCGACCCAGGCCGACGACGAGCAGACGCGGATCGCGGAACGGGAAGTGCTGCTGATGCTGGAAGATCCAGTTCCGGCGAGCGGCATGATCCTGCCGCCCGGCGGCATCGACCTGCGCGCCCATGTGGCGGCCATCGAGGAATCGCTGATCCGCCAGGCGCTGGAGCGCAGCAACGGCGTGGTGGCGCAGGCTGCGCGCCTGCTGGGCCTGCGCCGCACGACGCTGGTGGAGAAGCTGCGCAAGTTCGGCATCACGGGTACCGACGAAGCGACGACGGATTGACGCTGTGCCTGCCCATTCCGTGACGGCGGTCACGCGATGGGCATGCCCTGGCCGGCACGGAACTTGCTCTCCTTCCGGGCATGGCCAACCAGGAAGAACTTCCACAGCTCTCGCGCGAACCCGTGGTCGTCGACGCCGCCTCGCGCGCGCTGTACTCACTCGCCGCCCGCGTCGCCTCCACCGACTGCACGGTGCTGATCAATGGCGAGTCGGGCACCGGCAAGGAGGTGCTGGCGCGCTTCATCCACAACCGCTCGCCGCGCGCCGCCGCGCCCTTCGTGGCGATCAACTGCGCAGCGATTCCGGAATCGATGCTGGAGGCGATGCTGTTCGGCTACGAACGCGGCGCCTTCACCGGCGCGCATGCCTCGCATGCCGGCAAGTTCGAGCAGGCACAGGGCGGCACGCTGCTGCTGGACGAGATCAGCGAGATGCCGCTGTCGCTGCAGGCCAAGCTGCTGCGCGTGCTGCAGGAGCGCGAGGTCGAGCGTCTCGGTGGGCACACGCTGGTCAGCCTCGACGTGCGCGTCATCGCCACCACCAACCGCGACCTGCGCGAGGAGGTCAGGGCAGGGCGCTTCCGCGAGGACCTGTACTACCGCCTGTGCGTGTTCCCGCTGACCATCCCGGCGCTGCGCGAACGGCGCGATGACGTGCTGCCGCTGGCCATGCGCCTGCTGGAGCTGCGCAGCCCGCGCGGCGGCCGCATTCCCGCGCTGTCGGCGGATGCAGCGCAGCTGCTGCTCGCCTACCGCTGGCCGGGCAACATCCGCGAACTGGACAACCTGCTGCAGCGGGCGTTGATCCTGGCCGGCGACACGGTCATCGGCGCCGAGCACATCCGCTTCGAGGGCCTGGGAGAGATCCCGGTCGCACGCCCCCCCACGGGCCGCGCGGCGGCGGCGCTGGCCGACCGGCCGCTGCGTGGTTCGTTGCGCGCGGCCGAGAAGCAGATCCTGCTCGAGGCGCTGCGCAGCGGCGAGAGCCGCCGCGAGGTGGCCGCGCGCCTGGGCATTTCCCCGCGAACGCTGCGCCACAAGCTGGCGCAGCTCCGATCCGCCGGCGTGGACGTGCCGGCCGCGTAAGGACAGGTGAATCCCGTGAGCAACATGCACATCGACAGCGTGCTGGCACAGATCCGCGCGCTGCAGCAGCAGACCAGGATCGGCGCCCCGGCGCTGAAGAAGCCCGAGGCCCCCGCCGTGGCGCAGGCAGGCGCCGGCGCCAACGTGAGCTTCGCCGCCGTGATGAAGCAGGGCCTGGATGCCGTCAACGCCACGCAGCAGCAGGCCGCCACGCTGGCCGCGCGCTTCGAGCGCGGCGAGCCGGGGGTCGAGCTTTCGCAGGTGATGCTCGAATCGCAGAAGGCCTCGGTGGCGTTCCGCGCCACGGTCGAGGTCAGGAACCGCCTGGTCAGCGCGTACCAGGAAATCATGAACATGCCCCTCTGAGGTTGAAGGTCGTTAAATGAGCGCCGACTCGTCCGCCATTCCGATGAAGTTGCCGGCCGCCCTGGCAGGCCTGAAGCCGCTGCTGATCCTGATCGGCCTGGCGGCCGCCGTGGCCGCTGGCGTGGGCATCGCGCTGTGGTCGCAGGCGCCTTCCTACAGCCTGCTGTTCGGCAACCTGGCCGACGCCGACGCCGCGCAGATGACCCAGGCCCTGGACCAGGCCGGCATTCCGTACCGGGTCGAGCAGGGCGCGGTGCTGGTGCCTTCCGACCGCGTCAACGAGGCGCGCATGGGACTGGCGGCCAAGGGCCTTCCGGCCTCCGGCGGCTTCTCGCTGATGGAGAAGGATCCGGGCTTCGGCGTCAGCCAGTTCATGGAGAACGCGCGCTACCAGCATGCGCTGGAAACGGAGCTGGCGCGCACCATCGCCAGCCTCAAGCCGGTGCAGGGCGCGCGCGTGCACCTGGCCGTGCCGCAGCAATCGGCCTTCGTGCGGGACCGCCGTCCTGCCTCGGCGTCGGTGTTCCTGCAGCTTCATCCCGGCGCGCGGCTGGACCGCGGCCAGGTGGCCGCCATCGTGAACCTGGTCGCCTCCAGCATCCCGGAGCTGCGCGCCGAGCACGTCACCGTGGTGGACAGCGCCGGCCGGCTGCTGTCCTCGCCGGAGGAGAACAGCGAGTTCGCGCTGCGCGAGCAGCAGCTGGAGCTGGCGCGGCGCATCGAGGAGGACTACTCGCAGCGCATCGTGTCGCTGCTCACGCCGCTGCTGGGTCCCGGACGCGTGCGCGCCCAGGTGGTGGCGCAGATCGAGATGTCCAGCACCGAGGAGGCGCGCGAGCAGTACGGCCCGCAGAGCCAGGTGGTGCGCAGCGAGCAGACCAGCGAGGACGTGAGCCGCGGCGCCGCGGGTCCTTCCGGCATCCCGGGCGCGCTGACCAACCAGCCGCCCGAGGGCGGCACGGCGCTGCCGCCCGGCGTCACGCCGCAGCCGGCGGACGGGACCAATGCCCAGGCCATGGCCGCCGGCCCGGAAAACGTGTCGCGCCAGGCGACTCGCAACTACGAGATCGATCGCACCGTGGCCTACACGCGCATGCCGGCCGGTCGCCTGCAGCGCCTGTCCGTGGCCGTGGTGATCGACAACCTCAGGACCACGGCCGCCGACGGCAGCGTGACCGAGACGCCGTTGACCGAGGAGCAGCTCGCGCGCGTCACCACGCTGGTGCGCGATGCGGTGGGTTTCGACGAGGCGCGCGGCGACCGCGTCTCGGTGGTGAACCAGAGCTTCCTGCAGGAGAACGTGGAGGTGCCCGAGATCAGCGCGCCGCCGATCTGGGACAACCCGCTGGT